>JANQME010000333.1 GCA_028280205.1 Longimicrobiales bacterium | reverse complement strand
TCTCCGGCTTCAACCCTACGCTCACGGGCATCGACGGAGGGGCGCAGCGCCTGTCCGGCGGCGCGGTGAGCTGGGGCATGTTCTCGCGCGTGCTGGGCGTGGAGCCGGCCCTCGGGCGCGGATTCCTGCCGGAAGAGGACCGCCCCGACGCGGGCAACTTCGCGATCATCAGCGACGGCCTGTGGCAGCGTGCCTTCGGGCGCGACCCCACCATCCTCGATCGCACGATCCGCCTGAACGACGCACCGTACGAGGTCATCGGGGTCATGCCCCCGGACTTCCGTCCACCGGCGTTCCTGGGGAGCGACTTCTGGACGACGATACAGTTGGAGGGGAGCGATCAGCCCCGCGGCTCGATCTACCTCCGGGCGGTGGGCCGGCTGCGAGACGGGACGAACGTGGAGCTCGCGCGGGAGCAGGGGACGCAGCTCGCCCTCCGGCTCGAGGAAGAGTACCCGGAGGCCAACGTCGACACCGGCTTCAACGTCTATCCGCTCCAGTTCGACATGGTGCAGCAGGCGAGCACCGCGCTCTGGGTCCTTCTCGGAGCCGTCGGCCTCGTGCTGCTCATCGCGTGCGTGAACGTCGCCAACCTGCTCCTGGCGCGAGGGGCGTCGCGCGGGGCCGAGCTCGCCGTGCGCACGGCCATGGGAGCCGGCCGTGGACGCATCCTCTCGCAGCTCATGACGGAGAGCGTGCTCCTGGCGGTGCTCGGGGGCGCGGCGGGCATCGGGCTCTCCTTCGTCGCCACCGAATGGCTCGTGCGCCTGGCTCCGGCGAACACCCCGCTCCTCGAGCAGGTAGCGGTCGACGCTCGGATCCTGAGCTTCGCGGTCCTGGTCACGGCCTTCACAGGGGCACTCTTCGGTGTCCTTCCGGCCGTGCGCGCCGCACGCACGGACCCGGCAGGCGTCCTGCGCGAAGGGGGCCGCGCCGGCGCCACGGCCAGCACCGCCCGGCTGCGGAACGCGCTGGTGGTCGGGCAGATCGCGCTCGCGCTCGTGCTCCTCGTCGGCGCCGGACTCCTCGTACGCTCGTTCCAGAACCTGCGCCAGGTGGATCTGGGCTTCGATCCGACCGACGTCGTGGTGACGCGCATCCAGCTCCCGCAGCTCCGCTACCCGGACGCCACGGCCCGCCTGGCGTTCGTGACCGAGCTGGAGAGTCGGCTCGCGAGCATCCCGGGCGCCACGGCGGCGGGCACGATCACCAACCTGCCGCTGGCGGGCGCGGACGGAGACACGGACTTCTTCGTCGAGGGTGCACCGCTTCCCGAGCGCGGGCTCGAACCGTCGGTGTGGCTGAGGCGGGCGACGCCGGGATACTTCGAGGCGCTCGACCTGGAGATCGTATCCGGGCGCACGTTCACTGCGAGCGACGACATCGAAGCGCCGCGCGTCATCATCGTGAACGAGACGCTGGAGCGGGACTACTTCGGGGGCCAGGCCGTGGGCAAGCGTCTGAACGTGAACAACCCGGACAATCCCGTCTGGCGCGAGGTGGTCGGTGTAGTGCGCGACATCAAGAACTTCGGGGTTCGTGCCGAGAGCCGGAACGCCATGTACCTCCCGTTCGCTCAGGCTCCGACCGGCTTCATGTTCAACGCAGTCGAGACCGCGTCCGACCCGGCGGCCGTCATGGCCTCCGTGCGCGCCGAGCTCGCGGAGATCGACCCGGACATCGCACTCGGGCAGCTACAGCCGATGGACGAGATCGTGTCCCAGTCGCTCGCCGTCGATCGCTTCACGACGTCGCTCCTGACCGGCTTCGCGTTCGTCGCCCTGCTGCTCGCGGTCGTTGGTCTCTACGGCGTCGTCTCGTACAGCGTGAGCACTCGGCTTCGCGAGATGGGGGTGCGCATCGCGCTCGGGGCACCCGGTTCCGACATCCGGACGCTCGTCCTGCGCTGGGCGCTGGGTCTGGCGGTGGGGGGGATCCTGCTCGGCGCGGCCGGGGCCGCCGGCGCTACGCGGCTGCTCTCCGGTCTGCTCTTCGGCGTGAGCGGACTGGACGTGGCCACCTTCGCGGCGGTGGCCCTCGTCATGGCCGGCGCCGCCGTGCTGGCGAGCCTCCTCCCCGCCGTGCGTGCCACGCGGGTGGATCCGATCGAAGTTCTGAAAGCCGAGTAGGCGCGCAGAGAAGACTCGGCCTGTCGCCCCACCGCGGCGAGCCTCGTCACCGGTCTGCGCCTCCGGACTTCGGGTCGTGGCAGCACGCTCGAAGACCCCACTCCGCGTGCTCCCGCACCAGCTCGGATCGGTCCCGGGCCGCACGCGCCAGCACCGGCCGGACGCGAGCCGCGGCCTCGGGGGACGTCGCTCCGAGGTTGCCCAGCCCGACGCACAGGTTGCGGAGCATTCCGCTCCGGCCGGGTCGCTCGAGCGGGGACGCCGCGAACACCCGCCGATACTCCCTGCCGGACATCGCGAGAAGCCGTTCGGCGAACTCGACGAGGTCGGGTCCGTCCAGGGCGGGCAGCGGCGGCTCCCCCGTCCGATCGGCCGGCCACGCCCGGGCCTCGTACTCCGGTTGAAGCTCCTGCCGCGGCCCGAACTTCTTCGACCACGGACACACCTCCTGGCAGATGTCGCAGCCGAAGACGCGGCCGCCGATCGCCGGTCGCAGCTCGGCGGGAATCGAGCCGCGCAGCTCGATCGTCAGATAGGAGATGCACCGGCGGGCATCCATCACGGGCGCTCCGTCCTCGTCACGTCCGAGCAGAGCGCCGGTAGGGCAGGCCTCGAGGCACGCCGAGCAGGATCCGCACAGATCCGATTCGAACGGCTCGTCCGGGCGCAGATCGGCGTCGACGAGGAGGGTGCCCAGGAGGAAGTACGAGCCGATCCCCGGGTTGATCAGCATCGTGTTCCGACCGAACCACCCGAGCCCAGCCCGCCGCGCCAGCTCGCGCTCGAGGATCGGGCCGGTGTCGACGTAGGCGCGACCACGCACGCCACCGGGCACCGACCCGTCGAGCCAGTCGAGGAGCTGCGACAGCTTGGCACGGATGACGTCGTGGTAGTCCTCGCCGCGAGCGTAGCGCGCCACGACGGCCCGGGCCGGGTCGTCGACCCACTCGGACCGGTCCGTGCGATGGTACTCGTGGCCCACGACCACCACGGAGCGAACATCCTCCATCGTGGCCCGGAGATCCGCGCGCCTCGAGACGGCGTCGCTGCGAGCCAGGTAGCCCATCGTCCCGTGACGACCAGCGGCGACCCAGTCGCGGTAGAAGGACGCATGGTCCGAGGGGGCCGCCTTCGTGATCCCGAACAGCCCGAAGCCGAGAGCACGAGCCTGCTCGCGAAGCCCGTCCTCGACCCCGGAGCCGATGCCCGTCACGCCCGCTCGGACAGGGGACGAAGCCGGTACGTGCGCCCCTTCCATTCGACGGTGCGACCGCGAATCCAGGCCCGAAGAAAGATGTACGATCCGACGGCCGCACCGAGCGGATAGAGGAGTCCGTACACCGCCGGCGCACCCATGCGGCGGGTGAAGGAAGCCCACAGCACCGCGCTCAGACCGTACGTCGTCCCGCCCCAGACGCCGAGCGCCGACGAAGTCGCGGCCTCCAGCCCGAGAAGCGCTCCATGCGGCCCG
>JANQME010000269.1 GCA_028280205.1 Longimicrobiales bacterium | reverse complement strand
CACGGCCATCTCGCGACCCCGGTCCGCCGCGCGCGCCATGAAGAGGTTCGCCACATTCACGCACGCGATGAGGAGCAGAAAAGCCGTGGCTCCCATGAGCAGTCCCAGAGCACGCCCGGCCTCGCCGACCGTCTCCGTGCGCAGCGGCTCCATGAGGATCCGACGGTCCCGGTTCGTGGCCGGGTACTCCTCGGCCAGCGCATCGCCGATCCGGGTCATCTCTTGTCGAGCGGTGAAGATCGAAGCGTCGGGGCGCATCCGGCCCATGACCTGGAGGAAGCGGCCGCCGCGGGTCGTCATGTTGGAGCCCGTCTGCGACGTCGGGAGCCAGAGCTCGACGTCCGAGGTCCAGAGCGCCTCGGGCGTCTCGAAGTCCGGGCCCAATACGCCCACGACTGTGAAGGTCCTGTCCGCCGTCGGGATCCTGCGACCGACGATGGCCGGGTCCGCACCGTAGCGTCGTTCCCAGAGGCCGTGGCTCAGAACGACGACGGGCTCGGCTCCTTCCACTTCGTCTGCCGCGCCGATCCCCCGGCCCAGCATGGGAGGCGTACCGAGCATCGTGAAGAAGCCTCCGGTGACCGCGGCGCTCGGGATCCGAGCGGGTTGGTCTGTGTCGATCAGGTCGAGCGTCCACCCCTCGATCGCCACCACGTGGCTCAGCGTCGTGCTCCGCTCGCGCCAGTCGAGGAAGTCGCCGGGCGCCACCGGAGCGAGCCCGGGGAAGCGCTCGGAGGACGAGCCGATCATGACGAGCTCCTCCGGCCGGTCGTAGGGAAGGGGCCGGAGAACCACTCCGTTCAGGATGCTGAACATCGTGGTCGTCGCGCCGATGCCCAGCGCGAGCGTGAGGACCGCCACCAGCGTGAAGCCCGGTGCGCGTCGGAAGGAGCGCAGCGCGAAGCGCAGATCGTGTCCCATCATCGTCGTCGTCCCGTCGTATCGTTGGTCGTTTACGCGCCGCCTGCGTGCAACGGCGCGCGCGTGTGCCCGGGCGCCCCACACGAAGCGGAGCGTCCGAAGGCGTTGCATCGGGCCTGTCGGGTGGGTGCGGCGCTCCAGCTCCGAGAGCTCGGCGTCCCACTCCTCGAGCCAGGAGTCCCGTCGTGCGAGGGGCACCCGCCTCGACCAGAGGCGGAGCAGCAGGCGCCCGATCACGCCGGTTCGATCGCTCCAGAGGCCTCGCCCGCGATGAGTCCGAGCCGCTCGACCGCCTCGCTCAGCGCCCGGGCCCCGGCCGGCGTGAGCCGGTAGTAGCGGCGTCGCGGCCGGCCCTCGGCCTTCGCGACGGCTTCGTTCTCCCACTCGCTCTCCACGAAGTCCCGTGCCTCCATGCGCGCGAGCGTCGGATAGACGGTGCCGCTCGGCAGGCCGGTCGCGTCCATCATGTCGAGTCCGAAACGGTGGCCATTTCGCAGTGCGTTCAGCACGGCGACGGTCGCGGCACCGAGCGCGCGGTTGCGTGGCATGAGCATCGCCTCAGATATATAGCAATAGTATGTAGTATAAATATCATCGTGCTCCCGTTGGGTCAAACCCGGTGCTGGCCGGGCGGGTCGAGCCTGCGTCGACGGATGCGAGGCTGCGCCGACGGGCGAGTCGGGCCTGCGTCGACGGATGCGGGCCCGCATTGACAGGATCGCCCTCGTAGGATATCTGTAGTCTGACAGTCAGTCACTCGACCGATAGCCGCTCGATTTCTTCGCTGGGCTCGCCATGGACGTCCAGGACAGCCTCCCGCTCGCTCCGCGCGACCTGTTGATCCTCGCGGTTCTGGCCGAAGGACCGTCGCACGGATACGGCCTGATCAAGGCGGTCGAGGAGCGCTCGCAGTCGGGCGTGCTCCTCGATCCGGCCAACCTCTATCGAGTGCTGCGTCGCATGCGCGACCTGGGCTGGATCGCGGTCGAGGACGAAGACGGGTCGAGGCGGCGGGTGCACCGGATCACGGACCGCGGTCGGGCGATCGTGTCGGCGGAGCTCGCACGGCTCGAGCGACTCCTCGATCAGGCCCGCCCGGCGTTGGCGGACGGACGCACGGCGTGAGTCGCGGTCGAGATCGTCGTGGAGGTCGTCGCGGTCGAGATCGTCGCGCGGTCGAGGCCGTCTACGCGCTGGCGCTGCGGGCCCTCCCGCAGGGGGCCCTCCGTCGTGAGGACCGGGACGAGATGGTGGCGACGCTCGCCGACCAGCTCGACGCAGCCGCGGGGGGCCTGGAGCGGACGGCGATCGCGCTCAGGGCGCTGCGCCGGCTGCCCGGCGTGGTCGTGCGGGAGTGGCTGGAAGCTCTGGAGATCACCGGATCCGGAAGGGGTCCGGACGTGGAAAGGGGAGGGGACGGGATGGTCAGAATCGGGATGCGGAACCTCGGGTTCGCGGCGCGGGCTCTGCGCAAGGCGCCCACCTTCACCCTCGCGTCGGTGCTGCTCGTGGCGCTGGGTGTCGGGACGGTCACGACGGCCTTCACGGTCGTGGACCACGTCCTCTTGCGCAGCCTGCCGTATCCGGCCGCCGAGCGGCTGGCGTACCTCACGAACGGCTCCCACAACGGGGCGACACTGCGCCGGCTCGACGACGTCGACGCCTTCGAGCACTGGACGGCCACCGCCGCGACCAGCGTCAACCTGACGCGGCGGGACGGTCCGCCGCTGCGGCTGCGGCGCATCGAGACCACGCCGTCGTTCTTCACGCTCTTCGGGGCCCGCCCGGCACTGGGCCGGCTCCTCGTGGACGCGGACCGCGACCGAGTCGGTATCGCGGTGCTCACGCACTCGTTCTGGCGAGACGCCTTCGGTGCCGATCCCGACGTGGTCGGAAGCACGATGTCGATCGACGGCGCGCCGGTGGAGATCGTCGGTGTGCTGTCGGCCGACTTCGCGCACCCGAGCCGGCTCGGGGAGTACGCGGACTTCTACCGGCCCATCGACTGGTCGGGGCCCGGGCTGCAGGAGCCCGGCTACCACGCGCACAGCGTGACCGCTCGCCTCGCACCGGGCGTGACGCTGGCGCAGGCGAACGAGCAGATCGACCGGGTCGAGGCGGCTGTCGCCGAGGCCTTCCCCGACTACTACGACGACGGCCCGCAGGACTGGCCGCTCGTAGGACTGCAGGAGACGACGGTCGAGGATGTGCGGGGCTCGCTGTACCTCCTCCTCGGCGCGGTCGGGCTCCTCCTCCTGGTGGCGTGCGCGAACGTGGCCCACCTCTTCCTGGCGCGCGGGCTGTCGCGGAGCGCGGAGATGTCGATCCGTCGCGCGATGGGCGCCCGCCCGCTGAACCTCGTCGCCACGCTGTCTGCCGAGAGCGTTCTGGTCGGGCTGCTGGGCGGCCTCGGAGGAGCGGCGCTCGCGGCCGGGGCGCTCGCCTTCTTCCGCCGCTGGACCGTGGAGCTGCCGCGCGGCGCCGATGTCTCGCTCGACCTGCGGGTTCTCTCCGTTTGCATCGGTCTCGCCACGCTGACGGCGCTCGTATGTGGGCTCTTCCCGGCTGTCCGGGCCGTGGGTCGGGACGTCCAGGACGGGCTGCGCGCCGGAGCGCGCGGGATGAGCGGGGGGCGCAGCGTCCGAGCGTTCCGCAGCGGGCTCGTCGTCTTCGAGGTCGCGGTCTCTCTCGTTCTCGTGGCGTCGGCGGGGCTGCTCATGCGCAGCTTCGTCTCGATCACCGAGGTCGACCCGGGCGTCGAAGCTGCGGGCGTCCGGATGATCCCGCTCAACCCGACCGGCATCGAGGAGGCGGAGCAGTACTGGCGCCGGATGGAGCCGATCCGCGAGGCGCTGCTCGCCGTCCCGGGCGTCGCGTCGGCGACGTACGGAATCGAGGCGCCGTTCGAGTGGGTGGGCGGCGACTCCTGCTGCTGGAGTAATCGCATGACGCCGCCCGACGACGCCGAGGCGAACCCCATCCGCATCAGCCTCCACCCGATCAGCCCCGACTGGTTCGGGACGTACGGGACGCAGCTCGTGGCCGGCCGCGTGTGGGATCCGGCCGAGGTGAACGCCTCGCCCGCACCCGTCGTGATCTCCGAGGCGATGGCCGTTCGATTCTTCGGCTCGGCCGAGTCGGCGGTCGGACGGGAGCTCGACGAGCTCCGCAGCGGATCGATCGTGGTGGGCGTGGCCGAGGCCACGCGCCACTACGGGCTCGACCAGGGGCACGACTACGCGGTCTACCTCCCCATCGAGGCGATGCCGTTCCCCATCACGCGTGCCACCTTCGCCGTGCGCCTGCGCGACGTCCCCGTCGACTTCGCGCGCCTGGCGCGCGAGGCGATCTGGTCCGTCGAGCCCGACCTGCCCGTGACCGAGGTGGCGTCCCTCCAGTCTTGGATCGACGACTCGTCGGCGACGCGGCGCTTCGGCTCGTTCCTGTTCGGCGCCTTCGGGGCCGTCGCCCTCCTGCTCGCCGCCGCGGGCCTGTACGGAACGCTCCTCTACACCGTGGGGCAGCGCCGCCAGGAGCTCGGCATCCGACTCGCGCTCGGGGCCGGACGCGGACGGATCCAGAACGACGTCATCCGCCGTGGCGTCGTACACGCCGCGCTCGGCGTCGCGGCCGGCGTCGCCGCGACCGTGTGGGTCGGACGCCTCCTCGAGGCGTGGCTCTTCGGCGTGACGGGCACCGATGCGGTGACGCTGGCCACCTCGGCCGGGGTGCTCTTCGGAACCGCCGTGGCCGCGTCGTGGTTGCCTGCGTACCGTGCGGGCCGGACCGATCCGCTGGAGACGTTGAAGGCGGAGTAGACCGGCCTGTCGAAATCGGTCGTCCGCATTCGTAGGGGGGCGAAGGGCCGCACGAGGCCGGCCCGTTCCCGACCCCGGAGGAGTGATGAAGTACATCCTGCTGTACTACGAAGACGAGTCGAATCCGCCGTCTGACGAGGCGGAGATGGAGAAGTGGTTCGCCGTCGCGGAGGAGATGACGAAGGCCGGCGTGCATGTCTCCGGCGACGCGCTCCACCCCACGTCGGACGCTACGACCGTGCGGGTGAAGTCGGGAGACACCGTCGTCACGGACGGACCGTTCGCCGAGACACGCGAACAGCTCGGCGGCTTCGACATCATCGATGTCCCCGACCTCGATGCCGCGATCGAGTGGGCCGCCAAGATGCCCAACGCCCACAAGGGCTCCATCGAGGTGCGGCCCGTCATGGTCTTCGACCAGGGCGCATGATCGAGGGTGCGCCGCAGGGCCGCGAGGCCGAAGCGGCCGTCGGCGGAGGAGGCCGGCCTGTCGAAATCGGCCTCCTCCGTTCGTAGGTAGGTCGAAGGGCCGGCACGAGGCCGGCCCGTTCCCGACCCCGGGAGGACCGATGCAGTACATGCTGCTGATCTACGAGGACGAGTCGAATCCGCCACCGGACGAGGCGGAGATGGGGAAGTGGTTCGCCGTCACGGAGGAGATGAAGAAGGCGGGAGTGCACGTCTCCGGCGAGGCGCTCCATCCCACGTCGGCCGCGACGACCGTGCGCGTGAAGTCGGGAGACGCCGTCGCCACGGACGGACCGTTCGCCGAGACGCGTGAGCAGCTCGGCGGCTTCTACACGATCGACGTCCCCAACCTCGACGGTGCGATCGAGTGGGCCGCGAAGATGCCCAACGCCCACAAGGGCTCCATCGAGGTGCGGCCCGTCATGGTCTTCGACCAGGGCGGATGACCGAAGGAGCGCCGCAGGGCCGGGAGGCCGAGGTGGCGGCCGCCGTCGAACGCGTCTACCGCGACGAACGGGCGGCCATCGTCGCCGGTCTGATCCGGCTCTGCGGCGACTTCTCCCTGGCGGAGGACGTCGTTCAGGACGCCTTCTCGCGCGCGTTGGAGGCGTGGGCCGAAGAGGGGGTGCCCGCCAACCCGGCGGGGTGGGTCGCGACCACCGCGCGCCGGCGGGCGATCGACGGCGTCCGACGGGCCCGCCGCTTCCGGGAGAAGCAGCAGGTTCTGACGCTGCTGGAGGACGGCCCTTCGTCGGGTGCGGAGGTCACGATGCCGGGTGAGGAGGGTCCGCAGGACGATCGCCTGCGCCTGATCTTCACCTGCTGCCACCCCGCGCTCTCGATCGAGGCGCAGGTCGCGCTCACGCTGCGGGTCGTCGCGGGGCTTTCGACCCGGGAGATCGCGCGGGCCTTCACCGTGCCGGATACGACGATGGGTCAGCGCATCGTACGCGCGAAGCGGAAGATCCGGGACGCCGGCATCCCATTCCGCGTACCCGCGGGCTCGGCGCTCGATGTACGACTCGACGCGGTGGCGCGGGTCGTCTACCTCGTCTTCAACGAAGGGTATGCGGCGACCGAGTCCGAGTCGCTCGTGCGGACCGAGCTGTGCGACGAGGCGATCCGGCTCGGCCGGCTGCTGCGCGAGCTGATGCCCGAGGAGCCCGAGGTGGGAGGCCTGCTGGCGCTGATGCTCCTCCACGACGCCCGGCGCGACGCGCGCGTCCGGGACGGGCGGATGGTTCTGCTCGAGGACCAGGACCGGTCGCTCTGGCGCGTTGACGCGATCGCGGAGGGGGTCACTCTGGTGGACGCCGCGCTGCGCGGCGGGCGCGTCGGGCCCTACCTGATCCAGGCGGCGATCGCGGCG
>JANQME010000233.1 GCA_028280205.1 Longimicrobiales bacterium | reverse complement strand
AGGATGAGGACGATGTGGCGAGGCAGCGCGGCCGCCCTGATGACGCTGGCGCTCGCGGCGGTGGCCGCAGGGGCCCAGGACGTGCCGACCGACTGCCGGTGCGTGGGCCCGGACGGCGAAGAGATCGAGCGGTGCAGGTGTGCCCGCGCTCCGGACCTGCGAGGGCTGATGGAGCGGATCGTGTTGCGGACCGACCGGCCGCGGCTCGGCATCTCGCTGGATCCGGGCCAGAGCGCTCGGAACGATGCGGAGGGCGTCCGCGTCGCGGACGTCCTCGAAGGGGGGCCCGCCGAGGAGGCCGGGCTCCGTGCGGGCGACGTGATCACGACGGTCGACGGGGTCTCGCTGACCGCTCCGATGGACGCGGAGGTCGAGGCGGACTTCGACCTCGACCGGTCGGCACCGGTGCAGCGGCTCCTCGCGTTCACGCGGGCGCTCGAGCCGGGCACCCCGGTGGAGGTCGAGTACCTTCGTGACGGCCGCCGGCAGACGACGATGGTGGTGGCGGAGGACCTCTCGGATCGGTGGGGGTGGGGCAGCCGGTCCACGGCGTGGACTCCGGACGTGGAGCGTCTGCGCGGGTGGCCGGATCCGTGGTTGGACGACCGTGGGACGTATCGCTTCCGCCTGGGCCCCGGGCCGGACGTCCGACTCTACGGACGCGGCGGGGTCGGCGGCCTCGGCTGGAGGGAGGCATGGACGCTCGACGGGGTCGACCTCGCGCCGCTCAATCCCCGTCTCGGTGCGTACTTCGGGGCCGAGGAAGGCGTGCTCGTGCTGGATGCGGGTCGCTCCAGGCTCGGCCTCGAGGCCGGCGACGTCATCCTGCGCATCGGGAGCCGGGACGTCGACACGCCCGAGCGCTTCCGACGGATCCTGTCGAGCTATGGAGACGACGAGGACATCGACTTCCACGTCGTGCGGGATGGGCGCGAGATCGTGGTGACGGGGCGGCTCCGCTACTAGGTCGCGCCGGGCACGAGAGAGGCGGACGGAGTCGGGGGGTCGACCGCCCTCCCGACCCTGCGGGGGTGTGAGTAGCTTCGTCACTCCGTCCCCCCGACCCCGAACGAAGTGCTCGGCTCCGTCCTCATCGCCAACCGCGGCGAGATCGCCGTCCGTATCATCCGTGGTGCGCGGGAGTGCGGCGTCCGGACGATCGCCGTCTACTCCGAAGCCGACCGGCTCGCCCCGCACGTCCTCGAGGCCGACGAGGCGTACCCGATCGGCCCGGCGCCGTCCTCGCAGAGCTATCTGCGGGCGGAGGCGCTCATCGAGGTCGCTCGGCGCTCCGGGGCGGAGGCGATCCACCCCGGCTACGGCTTCCTCTCCGAGCGGGCGGACTTCGCGAGCGCGGTGGAAGAGGCGGGTCTCGTCTTCGTGGGGCCGAAGGCCGAAACGATCGCGGCCATGGGCGACAAGACCGAGGCGCGTCGACGCATGGCCGACGCGGGCGTCCCGATCGTCCCGGGGCTCGTCGAAGCACTCGCCGACCCCGAACGGGCGGAGGCTGCCGCAGCCGAGATCGGTTTTCCAGTGCTGCTCAAGGCGTCGGCGGGCGGGGGCGGGAAGGGGATGCGGGTGGTACGCGAGCCCGAAGAGCTGCGGCGCGCCTTCGAGGCCGCGTCCCGTGAGGCCGAGGCGGCGTTCGGCGATGGCGCGGTCTACCTGGAGCGGTACCTCGCGCACCCTCGGCACGTCGAGATCCAGGTGCTGGGAGACGAGCACGGTCGGGTGGTGCACCTCGGCGAGCGCGAGTGCTCGATCCAGCGGCGTCACCAGAAGCTGGTCGAGGAGGCGCCTTCCGCGGTCCTGACGCCGGAGGAACGGGAGGCCATGGGCGCGACGGCGGTCCGCGCGGCGGAAGCCGTGGAGTACCGCGGGGCCGGGACCGTGGAGTTTCTGTACGAGGACGGCGAGTTCTTCTTCCTCGAGATGAACACGCGGCTGCAGGTCGAGCACCCGGTGACGGAGCTCGTCACGGGAATCGATCTCGTCGAGTGGCAGTTCCGCGTCGCTTCCGGAGAGCCGCTCCCCTTCACCCAGGACGACATCGAGCTCTCGGGGCACGCCATCGAGTGCCGCATCACGTCCGAGGATCACCTCGGCGGCTTCCTCCCCTCCACCGGTCGCATCGCCCACCTGGAGATTCCGAGTGGCCCCGGCGTCCGCTGGGACGGGGGCATCGTGCGCGGGAGCGAGGTCACGCTGCACTACGATCCGCTTCTGGCGAAGCTCGTCGTGTACGCGCCCGATCGGGCGAGGGCCGTGGCCCGTATGGCGAGGGCTCTCGACGAGCTGGTGATCGACGGGGTCGACACCTGCGCCCCGTTCCACCGACGGGTCATGGACGAGCCCGACTTCCAGGCCGGCGACCTGTCCATCCGGTATCTGGACGAGCACCCCGAGCTGCTCGAGCCGGACGGGGACGACGACGAGGCCCTCGCGGCTGCGCTCGCGGCTGCGCTCCTCGAGGACGAATACCGGAAGGGTCGGGCGCCCCGCATCGGGCGCGCGGCCGGACGGACGCTCTCGGCGTGGCAGCGCGGATGAAGGCGGAGCTGTTCGACGTCTCCGTGCGCGCCTTGGCCGCGGGCGGGGCGGGCGTCGCGGACTTGCCGGACGGACGCGTGGCCTTCGTGCAGCGCACGGCACCCGGCGACCGCGCCCGGGTGCGCCTGCGGAAGAGCCGGCGCCGCTGGGCGGAGGCCTCCGTCGAGCGTCTGCTTCAGGCCTCGGACGCACGCGTCGAGCCGCCCTGCCCCCAGTACGCCGGGTGCGGCGGCTGCCGTCTCCAGCACCTCCCGATCGAGGTTCAGCGGCGGTGGAAGGGGCGCTTCGTGGCCGACGCGCTCGAACGCATCGGGGGTCTGGGCACGGTCGAGCCGCCGGAGGTGGGGGCGTCGCCCGACGCCTTCGGCTACCGGAGCCGGATGACCTTCACGCTCCGCCGTCTCCGGGACGGACGGGTCGTGGCGGGCCTGCACGCCCTCGGACGCCCCGCGCACGTCGTCGACGTCCCCGACTGCCTCCTGGCCGTCGGTGCCGTGCGCGAGGCGTGGGGTGCGCTGCGCGAGGCGTGGGGACCCGGGGCCCGGCTTCTTCCTGCCGGGGGGCGGCTTCGGCTCGGGCTGCGGGCGACCGACGCGGGGGTCGAGCTGCGGGTGGAGGGTGGGACCCCGGGGTGGGATGCCGAGCCGGTGCTGCGCGCCGTGGAAGCCCTGAGCGCCGTGTGGCACCACCCGGACGGGGTCGAGGCCGCGGCAGGCTCCGGCGAGCCGGTCGCCGGGACTTCGAGCGCGGGCGGCGGTGTCGCCTTCGAGCAGGTGAACCGGCGCGCCGCCGATCTCCTGCGTGCCCACGTGCTCCGCCGGATCGAAGAGGCCGAGCCGGACGCGGGGCGTGCGATCGACGCCTACTGCGGCACCGGCGCGTACGGCCGGACGCTGGCTGAGCGGGGGTGGCAGGTCGTGGGGATCGAGGTCGACGAGGCGGCCGTGCAGGCAGCCCGGAGCGGCGCACCCGGAGGCTTCGACGTCCGACGGGCCGAGGTCGGCGCGGCCCTCGGGGGAGCGTTCCCGGCGGATCTGCTCGTCGTGAACCCTCCGCGCGGGGGTCTGGAGGACGGTGTGGTGGAGCGGGTGCTCGAGGGTGCCCCTCGAACCGTCGTGTACGTGAGCTGCGACCCCGGGACGCTCGCGCGCGACCTGGGCGGGCTCTCCTCCGCGTACCGGCTGGCCGATCTGTCCGCGTTCGATCTCTTTCCCCAGACGGCGCATGTGGAGAGCGTCGCCGTCCTCACCCGCGCAGCGGAAGGCGAGGCGTGATCTACCACGTGACGTCCGGCGAGCGGAGCTGGGTCGTCGAGCTCGGACCCGACGGCGTGCTCGTGGACGGCCGCGCCGTCGACATCGACATCGGCCAGGTGCATGGCAGCCCGGTGCGTTCGCTGGTGCTGGACGGAACGTCGCACCGGCTGGCCGCACGGCGGACCGGGCCCGAACAGTGGGCGATCCACGTGCGCGGGCGGCGCGTCGAGGCCCGGGTGGTGGACGAGCGGACCCGGGCCATCCGTGAGATGACCGCAGCCGGGACGGGTCCGATGGGTCCGTCCCCCGTCGTGGCTCCGATGCCGGGCCTCGTGGTGCGCGTAGAGGTGGAGGAGCGCGACGTCGTCCGCGCCGGTCAGGGCGTCGTGATCGTGGAGGCGATGAAGATGGAGAACGAGCTGGTCGCGGGGGCCGACGGCGTCGTGACGCGCGTCCACGTCGCGTCCGGCGAGGCGGTGGAGAAGGACCAGCTCCTCGTCGAGCTCGGAGAGCTTCCCGATGAGTAGCGCGTCCCGATGAGCGCGCCGGAGCGTCCCGGAGCGTTCCCGTACACACGGGGGATCTACGAGACGATGTATCGCGGCCGCGTCTGGACGATGCGCCAGTACGCCGGCTTCGGGACGGCCGGGGAGACGAACGAGCGATTCCGCTACCTCCTCGACCGAGGCCAGACGGGGCTCTCGGTCGCGTTCGACCTCCCGACGCAGATGGGGTACGACTCCGACGCCTCCATGGCGTCCGGGGAGGTGGGACGCGTGGGCGTCGCGATCGACTCCCTGGACGACATGCGCCGGCTCCTCGACGGGATCCCGCTGGGCGAGGTCTCGACCTCGATGACGATCAACGCGACGGCCGGGATCCTCCTCGCGCTCTACGTCGCGCTCGGCGACGAGCAGGGAGTCGACCGGGCCGAGTTGTCGGGAACGGTCCAGAACGACGTGCTCAAGGAGTACATCGCGCGCGGGACGTACATCTACCCGGT
>JANQME010000193.1 GCA_028280205.1 Longimicrobiales bacterium | reverse complement strand
GGTCGGCGCCCTCGACTCGTGGCTCGCGTGCCCGGGATCCTCGGTCCCGGCGTAGCGGCACCCGACGACGGCCGCTCCGGCCAGCCCGGCCAGCCCTCCGCGGAGGATCACGCGACGGGAGATCGTCACGCCGGGAGCGAGCTCCGCACCGACCGCCGCCTCTCGCTGCGCCTTCTCCTCGAGCTCCGCGACCGTCCAGAACTGCATCGTGTGTCCGTCGAGTCTCCGCATTCGGGGACTCAAGAGCCCAATGCCGGCCTGGCGCCCGGAGTTCCGCCCATTCCCCGCGGCCGCGGGCTTCTCTTCGGGCCGGCAGCTTTCGTGAAGCTCGCTCGAACTCGGAGACGTCGAGCGGCATTGCCCTTCATATCCCCACGGCCGTTCCGGCGCGGCCCGGCCCGACGGGCCGAGCGGATGCCTGCTCGCGACACTCCACGAGACCCCGGATCACGAATGACCACACCGCACGACGACGACCGCCTCCCCGTCACCGTCCTGTCCGGCTTCCTCGGAGCCGGGAAGACCACCCTGCTCAACCAGGTCCTCAACAACCGCGAGGGTCGGAAGGTCGCCGTGATCGTCAACGACATGAGCGAGGTGAACATCGACGCCGCTCTGGTCGACCGCGGCGGAGCCGAGCTCTCGCGCACCGAGGAGAAGCTGGTCGAGATGTCCAACGGCTGCATCTGCTGCACGCTCCGGGACGACCTGCTCGAGGAGGTGTCCCGGCTGGCGAAGGAGAAGCGCTTCGACTACCTCCTGATCGAGTCCACGGGCATCTCGGAGCCGATTCCGGTCGCTCAGACCTTCACCTTCGAGGACGAGGACGGCGTGAGCCTCGGGCACGTCGCACGACTCGACACGATGGTGACGGTCGTCGATGCCGCGAGCTTCCTGCGCGACTACTACGAGGCCGAGGACCTGTCCGAGCGCGGCGAGTCCCTGGGAGAGGAAGACGAGCGCACCGTGACCGACCTCCTCATCGACCAGGTCGAGTTCGCGGACGTCATCATCCTCAACAAGCTCGACCTCGTCAGCGCGGAAGAGGCCGCCGAGCTGGAGGCCGTACTCGCGGCGCTGAACCCGGGCGCGCAGATCATCCCGACCGCGCGTGGGCAGGTCGCCCTCTCCAACGTCCTCGACACCGGGCTCTTCGACTACGAGAAGGCCGAGAGCTCCGCGGGCTGGATCCGCGAGCTCCAGGGCGAGCACACGCCCGAGACGGAGGAGTACGGCATCTCGAGCTTCACCTACCGAACGCCCTACCCCTTCGACGCCGAGAAGTTCTGGGAGTTCGTCAACGACGAGCACGTCTGGCGCGGCGTCCTGCGCTCCAAGGGGTTCTTCTGGGTCGCCGCCGACGACCACGTGGCGTACGAGCTGGCGCAGGCGGGCGGAGTCAACACCGTGAACCCCGTGGGAAGCTGGTGGGCCGCGATGCCGCGCGAGGAGTGGGGCCACCCGGACGGCGAACGCCCCGATCAGCAGCCCACCTGGCACCCGCTCTTCGGCGACCGCGCTCAGTCGCTCGTCTTCATCGGTCAGCAGCTCGACGAGGAGGGCATCCGCGCTCGACTCGACGCTTGCCTCCTCGACGAGGAGGCGTTGGCCGCACCCCACTCGTGGTCGAGCCTCGCCAATCCGTTCCCGCCGCTCCAGCTGCTCGAAGAGTCCGTCTAGCGGCCCCCCCACCCTCCGTCTCTCGTCAGGAGTGAGATCATGAAGACCAAGGAACGCTTCGTGTGGCTCGTCTGCACCGGGTGCGACACGCCGGGCCGGAGCCGCTACACGACGCACAAGCGCCAGAAGGCCGCGTACAAGCTCGAGAAGAAGAAGTACTGCAAGTTCTGTCGGAAGCACGCCCTCCACCGAGAAAAGAAGCTCTGACCCGCGCCGGGAGCGGGGAGCCGCCGGCCGCGCGGGCCAGGCTGGACAGAGGCGAGCCGGCAACCTCGAGCGAGCGCAGGACCACGTAGCCCTTCTCACCGCCGGTGTGTCGCGGCCGGACGCGAGTCGTCCATTCCGGGCTCGGAGCGACGGGGCGTGGAGCCGTTCCGTCAGCCGAGTCCGCGAGCCTGGCCGCGGGTCTCCGGGCCGACGATCGTGCACAATGCGCGCCGCCTCTCACCCCCTCGCCCCGGTCCGTCCCACGTCGATCATGAAGCCCTTGTGTGTGCTCCTGGCCCTCGCCTTCTCCTGTCAGGCCGCGTCCGCGCTCGTTCAGGAGGAGCCCGCGGAAGCCCCCGCGGAAGTCTCCGCCGGCGTCGCGGAGGAGCCGGAGGAGGGGCGGCACCTCGGTGCCGCGCT
>JANQME010000163.1 GCA_028280205.1 Longimicrobiales bacterium | reverse complement strand
GTCGGCGACGGCGCCCGGCCGGGCGCGGGCTCGTGCTGCGGCGCGGCCTCGCTCGCGGGCGCCGGCTCGGCGCCCGCATCCGGGCGATCCGGAAGGATGATGCGGGGGCGGACGGCGCCCGAGTCGAGCGGAATGGAGCCCCCCGAACCCGGGTTCGAGGGCGGCTGGGATCCACGGTCGGGAAGCTCGGGAAGCTGCATGCGGCGTTGGGAGTCGGGTCCCGCTTCCCGCCGGCGCGTCCGGAGAGACCGGGGACCGTCCCTGCCATCGGGCCCCGGACTCGTGAGTCTTGAGGTCAGTCGCGAGACTCGCGGACGAGCTCGCGGGCCTCGGCCAGAACTTCTTTCACGCCCCGACCGGTGTGGGAGGAGACGCGTCGGACGGAGGTCGCGAGGCCCGTCTCGAGCTCCGTCGCGCGCTCTTCCGCCGCGTCGTCCTCGCACTTGCTCGCGACCACGAGCCGCGGACGCCGCGCGAGCTCCGGCGAGTAGCGCAAGAGCTCCGCCGCGATGACCTCGAGCGCTTCGACGGGGTCGGTGTCCGCGCCGTCCGAGACGTCGACGAGGTGCAGGAGCACACGGCAGCGCTCGACGTGCTTGAGGAAGCGGTGCCCCAGTCCGTGCCCCTCGGCGGCGCCCTCGATCAGTCCGGGCAGGTCCGCCAGCACGAGCGTGTCGTAGTCCCCCACCTCGGCGATCCCGACCTGGGGGTGGAGCGTCGTGAAGGGGTAGCCGGCGATCTTGGGCCGCGCCGCGCTGACGGCGGAGAGCAGCGTCGACTTGCCCGCGTTCGGCAGCCCGACGAGCCCGACGTCCGCGTAGAGCTTCAGCTCCAGCCGCACCTTCCGCACCTCGCCCTCGGCTCCCGGCTCCGCCTCCCGCGGCGCCTGGCGCACGGCCGTCACGAAGTGCGCGTTCCCGTGACCGCCCTTCCCTCCCTCGGCGATCACGACCCGCTCCCCGTCGCTCACCAGATCGCGCAGCAAATGCCCCCGCTCCCCGTCGAGCACCTGCGTCCCCACCGGCACCTCGATCTCGAGATCCTCCCCGCGGTGCCCGTGCCTCTTGCGCGGCCCCCCCGGCCCGCCCTTCGGCGCCGAGTACCGAGGCTTCCGCCCCACGCGCACCAACGAGCTCACCCGATCCGTGGCCACCAGGACAACGCCACCTCCATCGCCACCGTCCCCCCCGTCAGGCCCCCCCTTCGGGACATACTTCTCCCGTCGAAACGAGCTCAGTCCATCCCCGCCCTTGCCTCCCACGACCTCGATCTCGCACTCGTCACGAAAGTCCATAGGAAGCCTCCCCAGTCCTCGGTGGGAGTAGCCGCGGCACTCGCGCAGCCAACCGCTCACAGCGCCGACGAGTCACCGTTCCCCGACGGCAGCCGCGAGCCCGTATGGGCGAGCGCGGCGCGAAGCGCCGGGCTCCGCAGGCATCCTCGGCGCGCGCCGATGCGCGCCGAGCAACCCGTCAGACGACAGGATCGACGTGCACCTTGCGTCCGGTCTGGAACCGCACATGCCCGTCAATCCGCGAGTACAGTGTGTAGTCGTTGCCCATCCCGACGTTCTTGCCGGGCTTGAAGCGCGTCCCGCACTGACGGACGAGGATCGTCCCGGGGGTCACGAGCTGGCCGCCGAAGCGCTTCACTCCGCGGAACTGGGGCAGGGAGTCGCGACCGTTGCGGCTGGAGCCTTGTCCCTTCTTGTGTGCCATCGAGTCGCTCCTACGCGTTGATCGACGTGATGCGCACGTCGGTGTACTTCTGACGGTGTCCGCGCTTGACGCGCACGTTCTTGCGGCGCTTGAAGCGGAAGACGACGAGCTTCTTGCCCTTGCTGTGACCGACCACCTCGCCGGCGACGGAAGCTCCGTCCACCTTGGGGGTACCGGTCCGGACGTCGCCCTCGTTGGAGACGAGCAGCACGTCGTCGAAGGTGATGGACTGGCCGGGTTCGGCGTCCGCGCGATACGCGCAGCGGACCACGTCACCCACCTGAACTCGCGCCTGCTGGCCTTTGTCGGAGATGATTGCGTACACGGTATTGCCCTCGGAAAAGGGCGAAGAGCATACCGGCCGGATGGGGGCGAGGGAAGCGGGAACTGACCCGGATCCCTCCCCCGCTCCGGGGCCTCAGCGCTTGCGGCGGCCGCCGGGGCGGACTTCCCGCCCGTCGGCCCGCAGGTAGTGCAGGACGCTGTCCTCGACCTGGTCGGGGACCGATTTGAACCGCAGCTCGCGGCCGCTCTGCTCCCGGAGGTTGCGGATCTGGGTGCTGCAGTTGCGCTGCAGGTACTCGATCACCTCGGGGTGGGCGCAGACCTCGACGGTCGAGAAGCCCTTCAGGGTGAGGGCCGAGCCCAGCCGGCGCAGGATGGCCTGGGCGCGGGACTCGGCGGTCCGCTGGCGACCCGTGCCGCGGCAGCGCGAGCAGTTGTCGTAGAGCAGCGACTGCATGCCGGGCCCCAGGCGCTGACGGGTCAGCTCCAGGAGTCCGAACTGGGAGATGCGGCCGATCTTGCTGCGGGCGCGGTCCGTGGAGAGCGCCTCGCGCAGGGCCTTCTCGACGTTGCGCCGGCTGCCCATGCGGGCCATGTCGATGAAGTCGAGCACGATGATCCCGCCCAGGTCGCGCAGCCGCATCTGGCGCGCGATCTCGGGGACGGCCTCGAGGTTCGTCTTCAAGGCGATGTCCTCGAAGTCCGCTCCCTCGTCGCGGGTCCGACCGGAGTTCACGTCGATGGCGACGAGCGCCTCGGTCTGGTCGATGACGATCGAGCCGCCCGACGGGAGCTCGACGCGACGCGAGAAGGTCTTCTCGAAGTCCTGCTCGACGCCGTGGGTGTGGAACAGCGGGCGCGCCCCGTCGTGCAGCTTCACGCGGTCGACGTGCTCGGGCATGAGCGCCTTGGTGAACTCGACCATACGGTCGTAGACAGCCTCGTCGTCGACGATCACCGCCTCGGTGCGCGAGGAGAAGAGGTCGCGCATGGTGCGGATCGCGACGTCCGATTCCTGGTAGAGCGGGATCGGGCTGCGACCGACGGTGAGGCGCTTCGAGAGGTCCTCCCAGGCGATCAGGAGGTACTCGAGGTCGCGCCGCAGGTCGTTCTTGGTCTTGCCGATGCCGGCGGTGCGCACGATGACGCCCATCCCCTCGGGGATGTCGAGCGACTGCAGGATGCGCTTCAAGCGACGGCGTTCCTTCTCGTCGTCGATCTTGCGGCTGACGCCGGTGCGCGAGAGCGACGGCATGAGCACGAGGTAGCGACCGGGGATCGAGATGTAGGTCGTGAGGGTCGGGCCCTTGTCGCCGATGGCGTCCTTGGTGACCTGGATCACGGCCGGGGCGCCCTTCCGGAGGAGCTCGTTGATCGGACGACGCTGGCGCGTGCGCCGGCGGGAGACGCGCTTCTTGCTGCGCTTCTTGCGCTTGGCGCCCTTCTTCTTCGCCTCGCCGCCCTCCTCGTCGGACTCGCCCTCGTCGTCGGCGATGTCGAGGCGCTCGCCCTCCTCCCCCAGCTCGTCGTCGCTGAGACGGTGCGTGAGGAGGCGGTCGAGGTCCCAGTCGGACTCGCCGTAGGCGTCCATCACGTCGGACGCGTGGAGGAAGCCGTTGCGGCCCTGACCGAAGTCGACGAAGGCCGCGCCGATGGCCGGCTCGAGGTTGACCACGCGGCCGCGGTAGATGTCGTTGACGTAGGAGCGGTGCGAGTGGACCGTCATCCAGAGGTCGACGATCTTCGTGTCGTGCACGACGGCGACGCGCGCCTCTTCCGGATCGCTCGCGTTGACGAGGATGACCTGGTCGCGGACCTCCTCCTCCGCGACCGGGGCGTCGTCGTCCTCGGTCTTCTTGCCCTTCTTGCCGCGCTTGCGCCGGCTCTTTTTGGCGGGCTTCTCGGAGGCTTCCTCGTCGTCGTCGGCGGCGAGCTCGGGCAGCTCCGAGAGCTCGTCCTCCTCACCGGGGATCGCCTCGATGCCGACGGCCGCGTCCTTCTTCTTCTTGCGCTTGCGGCCTCCGCGCGAGCCGCGGCGGCGCTTGCGCGGCGCGGCGTCCTCGTCGTCGTCGTCCCCTTCGGCGCCCTCGGAGGCTTCGGCCTCGGCCTCCAGGGGCTCCTTCGACTTCTTCGAGCGGCGCCCGCGACGCGAGCGCTTCTTCCTGGGCTTCTCGTCGTCGGACGCGGCCTCGGCCTCGGAGTCGTTCTCGGACGGCTCGTCCTCGGAGACCTCCTCGGTCTTCTTCTTGCGCCGGCGACCGCCGCGGGGGCCGCGGCGTCGGGGGCGCTTGGGGGCTTCCTCCCCCCCGTCGTCGGGGCCGTCCAA
>JANQME010000139.1 GCA_028280205.1 Longimicrobiales bacterium | reverse complement strand
GTCCCCCGCCGATGGGGGAGGGGATCGGCCGCGCAAGCGGCCTGCGAAGCGCCCCGGCCCACGGCGGGGGGCGCTCCGGCCGAACCTACCCGAGCGCCTTCGAGGCAATCTCCTCCGCGACGAGCGCGACGAAGTCCGCGCGCGGCATGACCTCCTGCTTCTTGCCCGCCCCGCGCCGCCGCACCGCGACCGTCCCGTCGGCGGCCTCGCGCTCGCCGACCACGCCCATGAACGGGATCTTCAGCGTCTCGGCCTCGCGGATGCGGTAGCCGAGCGTCTCGCGCTCCTCGACGTGCGCGCGCACGCCGGCCGATGTGAGCTCCACGCCCAGCGCACGAGCGCTCTCGGTCCACTGCTCGCTCACGGGCAGGATGCGAACCTGCTCGGGGGCCAGCCACGTCGGGAAGGCCCCGCCGTAGTGCTCGATCAGCCCGCCCACGAAGCGCTCCATCGATCCGAGCAGCGTGCGGTGGATCACCACTGCCTTGTGTCGCTCGTTGTCGGCGCCCACGAAGTCGAGCCCGAAGCGTTCGGGCATCTGGAAGTCGAGCTGGAAGGTGCCACCCTGCCACTCGCGTCCGATCGCGTCGACGAGGTTCACGTCGATCTTCGGCCCGTAGAAGGCACCGCCCCCGTCCTCGACGCCGAAGTCGGCCCCGCGGTCCTCGAGCACCTGACGAAGCGTTTCCGTGGCCGCGTCGTAGACGGCCGGGTCCCCGATCGCCTTCTCCGGCCGCGTCGCGACCGAATACGAGTAGTCGTAGCCGAAGACCTTGAGCAGCTCGTCGGCGTGGTCGAGGAGCCGGTGGTACTCCTCCGCGATCTGGTCCGGGCGCACGAAGATGTGCGCGTCGTCCTGCGTGAAGGAGCGTACCCGCAGCATCCCGTGCAACGCGCCCGAGCGCTCGTAGCGGTAGCACGTTCCGAGCTCGGCGAAGCGGAGCGGCAGGTCACGGTACGACCGCGTCCGCGTCCGGTAGATCATGAAGTGGTGCGGGCAGTTCATCGGCTTCATCCGATACCGCACGCCCTCGTCGTCCATCGCCGGAAACATGTTCTCCTCGAAGACCTCGAGGTGTCCGGAGATGCGGTACAGCTCCTCGTTCGCCACCTGGGGTGAGTAGACGAGCTCGTAGCCGTGCTCGAGGAGCGATCCCTTGAGGAACTCCTCGATCGTGTGCCGCACGATCCCGCCCTTGGGGTGCCAGAGCACGAAGCCCTGCCCCACCTCCTCCTGAATCGAGAACAGGTCGAGCTCCCGGCCCAGCACGCGGTGGTCGCGCTTCTTCGCCTCTTCCAGCCGGTTCAGATGCTCGTCGAGCTCGCCGCGCTTGAAGAAGGCCGTTCCGTAGATGCGCTGCAGCATCTGTCGCTTCTCGTCGCCCCGCCAGTACGCCCCGGCACCCGAGAGGAGCTTGAAGTGCTTCAGATGCCCCGTGCTCGGCACGTGCGGACCCCGGCACAGGTCCAGGAACGGTCCGTTCTCGTAAACCGTGATGACCTCGTCGTCGTCGAACTCCTCCAGGCGCTCGAGCTTGAGCGGGTCGTCGGCGAAGAGAGAGAGAGCCTCGGCCTTGTCCACCCGGCGCCGCTCGAACGGTTGATCGGCCGCCACGACCTCGCCCATCTTCGACTCGAACGCCTCGAGGTCCTCGGGCGTGAACGGCTCGCCGACGTCGAAGTCGTAGTAGAAGCCGTCGTCGATCGCCGGTCCGAAGCCGATCCCGGCACCCGGGCGCAGCTCGCGCACGGCCGTGGCCAGCACGTGCGCGGCCGAGTGACGCAGCACGGGCAGGGCGTCGGCGTCCTTCACCGTGAGGATGCGGATCTCGACATCGTGCTCGAGCGGCTCCATGAGCCCGACCGTCTCGAAGCCCGCATCGGCGGCGGACGCGTCGCCGCCACGACGGACCTGGGCCGCTACCGCGGCCTTCGCCAGACCGGGTCCGATGGCGGCCGCGACGTCGCCCGGCGTCGACCCCTTCGCGAGCTCGAGGGCGTCCCCGTTGGGGAGTGTGATCGTGATCTGTTCGCTGGGCATGGTGGGCTCGTCTCGTTGAAGTCCGTGTGCATGCTCGGGGACCGTCCCGGGCGGCGCGGATGCCCACGGGCACGAGAAAGCGCGGCGCCCGTGGTTCGGGGGCCGCGCCAGGCGTCGGAGTCGATGTCTCCGGCTAACCGACGAGCGCTGCCCCCCGTCCGGTGGTTCGGACGGTGGTCGTGGTCGTCAGGGTGGAGTGCGGACGCTTCATCGACTTGTCGGGCTCGGGAAGACCAAGAAACGATGGCCCACCCGGGGGTGAGGGTCAACCGCGCGACGTCCCCTTAGGCGGTGGACTCCTCGACCCATCCCCGTCAGCGCTCGCCGATCGCGTCGAGCACGTCCCCGACGAGCTGGTTGAGGTAGGGGTCGAAGCCTCCGGGGCTCGGGCCCAGTCGGACGACCACCACGTTCCGGGACGGCACGATCACCGTGTTCTGGCCCATGAAGCCGGCCGGCCAGTACGCATCGCGCGGCAGGCGGTCCAGGCGCCCTCCGGCGTTCAGCCAGAAGAGTCCGCCGTACGCGTCGTCCTCGTTCGCCGGCGCGGGGGACGACACGAAGTCGACCCACCCCTCCGGCAGGATGCGCTCGCCCTCCCAAACGCCGTCCTGCAGGTGCAGGAGCCCGAAGCGGGCCCAGTCGCGTGCCGACATGTAGTCGAAGCCGGTCAGGATGAAGTTGCCCCATGCGTCGGTCTCCAGCACCGCGTTCTTGATGCCGATGCGGTCGAAGAGCGCGGTCCACGGAAACGCGTGGTACGAATCCCCGCGGGCTTCGACCGTCTCCCGCACGATCCGCCCGAGCGTGAGGGGATCGGAGTTCAGGTAGCGCCAGCGTGTCCCCGGCTCCGCCTCGAGCGGGAAGCGCACCGCGTGCTCGAAGACGTCGATCCCGTCGAAGTAGATCCGGAAGTGGTGGTTCTCGATCGAGAGCGAGTTGGGGTTTCCGAGCCCGTAGTTGTTGAAGTCCAGACCGCTGCTCATCTGGAGGAGGTCGCGGATCGTGATCTCCCGGCGCGGGTCGCCCGGCGCGCTCCACGCCTCGATCGGCGCGCGCTGGTCGAGCTCGAGGGCGCCCTGCTGCACCAGAACCCCGACGAGCGCCGCCGTGACGCTCTTGCCCTGCGACCACGACAGATGCGGCATGTCGCGTGGGATCCCCACGGCGTAGCGCTCGCCGATGATGCGACCGTCGTAGACGACCACGAGGGCACGGGTGTTCTGTCCATGTTCGTGGTTCGCGATGCCCCAGTCGAGCGCCTCGGCGAGGGCGCGCTCGTCCACCTCCGGCGGGAGGGCCGAGTCGGGGAGGCGCTCACCCATGGGCCACGGCTCCCGTAAGCGATTCGGCCACTCGGCTCCCACCTCGCTCGGCTCGAAGTACACGTCTTCGGCGCCGCGTGGGAGGATCGCACACCCCTGATCGCCGTTGTACTGCGCCGCCCGGGCGGGCACGCCCGGAACCGACATCGTCACCCGCCGCCGCTCCTCGTCGACGATGTACCGGAAGTCTTCGCCCCAGGAGAAGTGGTCGAAACGCCGCAGATCGGCGACCGCGTGCACCTCGGGGTCACGCCCCTACACCCACACGCCCGAGCAGAGGATCTTCGCGTTCATCGCGAGCGCGAACTCGGTGGGGATGGCGTCGTCCGAGGGCCACTGCGCCAGGAGCGAGCCGTGCGCCGTGCACAGCCCGACGGCGAGGACCGAAGCCGCCAGCTTCGCTCCACCCACGTCACGACCTCCGGAACACGAGCCAGCCGCCGAGCGGAAAGAGGACGAGCCATGCGGCGACGAGGGCGCTGCGCACGTACCCCCCCGGCACGAGTTCGGCGAGGACGAGGAGGACGACGAAGGCTGCCGCCGCGTACGCGAGGAGCGGCTTCAGGCTGGCAGAGCTGACGAACCGACTCTCGGGCACGACTATCCCCCGCGATTCGGCGCCGGCACCGGGGCGCCCAGATCGGGCACGACGGGCGCCGCATACACACCGCGGACGAGCAGGTCGACGACCCGGTCGGCCAAGCCGTTCACGCGTTCGATGACGTCCGGAACCCGTTCCCAGGCGCGCTCCAACCGGAAGAGGTCGTCGGCCGTCGGCGGTGCGGTGAACGCCTCGATCCGGCGCCACACGCCCGCCCCGTCCGAGACGTCGTCCAGCTCGTCTTCCAGCTCCGCGACCTCGGCGCGCAGGGCAGCGAAGTCGTCGGCGAGACGATCGGCCTCGTCGGTCTCCCGCGCGCGCAGCGTCGACTCGCCCGCCTCGAGCTCGTCGGCGGCCGCCTGGAGGACGTCCTCCGCCTGGGCCACCGGCCCGGAGAGCCGGTACGACTCGAGCATGGCCAGGTGGCGTGCCATCATCGGCCGGCGCGCCATCTCGACGCGCGGATCGAGACGGACCATGACCTCGGTCTGTACGATGTCCGGCCCGGTCTCCAGCTCGACGATGTACGTCCCGGGCATCACGCGGGGGCCGGGATCCATGGGCTCGCCCGCCGCGTCGTCCTCGACCAGGCGCAGGTCCCAGAAGACTTCGTTGAATCCGACCTCGCCCGGCGCCTCGAGCTCCCGGAGGGTTCGGCCGGTCGGGTCGCTGATGCGCAGCGCGAGTTCCTCGTCCTCGGACAAGAGCCAGTAGCGGATGCGCGCGCCGTACGGCGGGTTCGGAGCCTCCCAGATGCCCGGCGTCCACCCCTGGGGCCGGTACTC
>JANQME010000085.1 GCA_028280205.1 Longimicrobiales bacterium | reverse complement strand
GACGGATCATCCTCTCAGATCCGCTACGCGTCGTAGCCTTGGTAGGCCGTTACCCCACCAACAAGCTGATACGTCGCGACCCCCTCCTTGGGCGAGAGCTTGCAAGCAGAGGCCCCCTTTGATCACACCGCCATGCGGAAGTGTGACATCATGCGGTATTAGCCCAGGTTTCCCCGGGTTGTCCCCCACCCTAGGACAGGTTGGTCACGTGTTACTCACCCGTTCGCCACTCGGGTCATCCAGTGCAAGCACCGGAGCCCTCGTACGACTTGCATGTATTAAGCACGCCGCCAGCGTTCGTCCTGAGCCAGGATCAAACTCTCCGTTGAAAGAAAGAACTTGATGACAGCTCTGAAATCGAACGCGACCGTACTGTGTACTGATCGAGCGTTCGGAATCTACGTTGTAATGACCTGCCGACCTCGAGGGTCGGATACGACAAGACGTAGTGCCTGCCGTTCAGGCCCGCTCAAATACACTCGAAACCTCGGTTTTCAATCAGCTTTGTGGCCCGAGAGCGGAAGGCTCGCGACCCTTTCGAGTGCGGACCGGAACGCCTCTTCGAGCAAAACGCAGCGCGCGGCAGTCCGACGGCCGCTCGCTGCGAGGCCTTTATTGTAAGCGCGGCCGGAAGGGGGGTCAACACCCGATGATCGACGTTCCTCTCGTCATGTCGATACCATCCCGACACCGCACGATGGATCCTTCTGTTACGGCGGCCTCGAGGGTGGACGACCGGGCTCGAACCGGCGACCTCCGGAACCACAATCCGGCGCTCTGACCAACTGAGCTACGCCCACCAGAGGTCTCCCCGGATCGTCCGACCCGAAGAGCACGCACCCGACCGCTTCCAGCCGAGCGAAAAAAGCTACTCAATGCCGACGGGCGGGGGAAGCCGGACGTTACATGGGGTAGCGGGTCCCCCACTACCGTTCGACGGCCCTCACCGGGTTCGAGCGACTCACGCCCGGCTCTCGTCGAGGAGGCGGACCCCCTCCATGAGGAGCGATTCCATCGACTCCTCCAGGTTCGGTTCCGGGAAGTCGTCGGCGTCGTCGACCGTGAACTGCCCCTCGTCGTCCCAGGCGATGATTCGGTAGACGGCTTCCGGGCCCGCGAGCGCGCCGCACGAGGCGAAGGTCGGCCGCCCCCCGGCCATATACAGCACCGCCTGCTCGTCGCCCCGATGCAGGTCCACGCGAACGCTCTTGCGTCCGTTGGCGAGCATCTGTGAGAGGTCGAGGAAGGAGAAAGCCTCGAGCTTCGCCGAGAACTGCCCTTCGCTGCCTCCCGCGACGGGCCCCGTCGCCCGATCACGCACGGCCCGAACGATGCGGGCCGCGATCAGGTCGTACTCGTGCGGCGGTCCGAAGACGTCTCGCACACCCAGATCGAGAAGATTGAGCACCAGGGCCGGATCGGACTCGGCGGTCAAGACGAAGACGAGGGCGGAGCGATCGACGCGCAGAGCGGTGCATGCGTGCTCGAGGGCATCTCCGACGGTCGTGTGGTCGATGACCACGGCGTCCGCCCCGTCGGATTCGAGGTGAGCGAGGATCTCCGCCTCCGAGGAAAGCGCCTCCACATCGCACCCGGCTCGGCCCAGGGCACTCGTGATCGGACGGGCCTGCTCCTCTCCGGCGAGCGCCAGGATGCGCCGCCGGAGTCCTTCCGTCTCGCCGCCTCCGCGCCGCTCGATCTCGTCGAGGTAGGTCTCGACGACGTCCAGCGACGCGAAGCGGCCCGCCAGCGCCCGGAGCTGAGCGCGGAGGTCGGTGCGCTCCCCATCCTCCGCCGCGGCGACATCCTCCTCGCTCGGCCGCTCGACGAGATTGTGTCGGAACCACACGAGCGCGAGAAGCTCGGCGCAGAGAAGGACGTCGTCGGTGCGGCTCCCCCCCTCCGGCCCCGGCTGCGCCCGCCCGAGGTACAACTCGAGACACGTGCTCAGCAGGCGGTCCACCGGCCAAGGGAAGCGCAGACGGCGAGCGAGGTCGATCGACTCGCCGAAGCTGCGGAAGGGGTCGATGCGCGTACCCCGCTCCACGGGGAGCAGAAGGTGTGCCCCGAGAACGAGTCCGTCGCAGGCGAGCCTCGGTAGCCCCAGGCGAGAGGCCACGGCATCGAGATCACCGCCCATGCGACCATACGGCGCAGTCACCCCCTCGCGCAGGGCCCGGTACTCCGCAAGCGCCTGAACGCTGCGCCGCACGGAGGCCGCCAGGGTCGGATACGGGGCCGGATTGTCGAGAAGGGCCGAGCCGATGGAGCGGAAGACCGTGATCTCGCATTCGGGCCGGGGCGCTGCCCCGGAATCGAACCAGTCTCGCACCTCGGTCTCGAGATCGTCTTCCACGAGCAGCGCTTCGACGTCGCCCGCGAGTGCCTCCCGCAGCTCTTCGGCTCGACCCACGACCGAGAGTGCGATCCCTTCGGCGCCGAGCACGGTGGGGAGAAAGTTCTTCCGCACGGCACCCTCTGTGATCATGACGACCCGACGCGCTTCTTCCGCATGCCCTTCGGGCGCGGCAGGCACATCCGGCTCGTCCGACTGGGGCTCGAAGAGCTCGGGCAGAGCCACGAGCCGCACCCCGTCGCTCTCGGGCGCTTCGGCCGGGTCCGAGGCGCCGACCCGCCTCAGCAGGGCGGCCAGGATGTTCTCCGGCGCGAGCGAAACCCGAACCTTGCGGGCGCGAAAGGCTTCACCGACCTGGCGGATTCCGTCCTCGTCCGACGGATTCGCGGCCGCGATGCTCAGGACGCGGAGCTCCTCGTTCCACGCGATCGGAACGATGAGCCCCTTGCGCAGCACCGAGGCCGGCACCCGTTCGATGAGCCCCGGGTCGAGGACCGACTCGTCGACGGTGACGGTCGGCAGGCGGAACTGCTCGACCAGGCCGTCGAAGAGCTGCTCCTCGTTGAGGGCGCCGAGGTCGATGAGGTTCTTCCCGATGCGACCGCCCTCCTCGCGCTGACGTGCGACGGCGGCCTCGATCTGGTCCTGCGTGCAGTGGCCCAGGCGCACGAGGATCTGGTCGAGGCGCTCGGTCTTACGCACCGGCGCCTTCCCCCGCCCCGGACATGCCCCCCGCGGCGCCGGCTGGAGAAGCACCGGGCGCCGGAGGCGCTTGATCGGGCGGGAGCTTCCCGCCGGAGCGCGCGAACGCGAGCATCGCCTCCGGCTCTTCCGAGTACCGGGCCGCCTCCTCGCCGGTCACCTGCCCCTTGTGGATGAGCTCCTTCAGGCACTGCTCGAGGAGCTTCATACCCTCCTTCTTCCCGGTCATGATGACGTTGTTGACCTGATGGCCCTTCCCTTCGCGGATCATCGTCCGGATCGCCGACGTGGCGACCAGGATCTCGAAAGCGGCGACGCGGCCCTTTCCGTCGGCGCGGCGCAGGAGCTGCTGTGAGCAGATGCCGATGAGGACCTCGGAGAGCGTGAGCCGGACCGCCGACTGCTGATCGGCCGGAAAGGCGTCGGCGACCCGACCGATCGTCTGTGCTGCCGACTTCGTATGCAGCGTCCCGAGCACGAGGAGTCCGAGCTCCGCCGCGGAGAGAGCGAGAAAGATCGTCTCGAGGTCCCGCATCTCGCCTACGAGGACGACGTTCGGGTCCGCACGGAGTGCGCCCTTCAGCGCAGAGGCGAACGACAGGCTGTGCTCTCCGATCTGCCGCTGATTGATGAGGCAGCGCTTCGGCGAGTGGATGAACTCGAGCGGGTCTTCGAGCGTGACGATGTGCCCGCGCGTGTTCGCGTTCAGATGATCGACCATCGCCGCGAGCGTGGTCGACTTCCCGGAATTCGTGGGACCGGTGACCAGGATCAGCCCGGCCCGCTGCTGGAGCATGCGGGGGATCGCCGGCGGCAGCCCGAGGCTCTCGATCGTGGGGACCTCGTGCGGGATGACCCGGAAGGCACATGCGATGCCCGGGTGACGCCGGAAGACGTGGATCCGGAAGCGCGCGGTGCCCTCCAGCGTGTGCGCGCAGTCGAGCTCGCCGGTCTCCTCGAAGACCCGGATCTGATCCTCGGTGAGCAGCTCGTAAACGAGGACGCGCACCTCGTCCTCGGTCAGTGCCCTGTGCTCGGCGGGCCGCAGGTCTCCGCTGATGCGCAGGACGGGCGCCGAGCCCGCGGCGAGGTGGAGGTCGGACGCGCCCGCCTCGCGCATGATCTTCAGGAAGGTGTCGATCCGCGCCATATCGATCTCGCTCCTGGAGGACGTCGCGTCGCGCTTCCGAAGAGGACCGCACCCACGGGGGGCACGCGCCTGGCAGGACTCGAACCTGCGACCGCCGGCTTAGAAGGCCGATGCTCTATCCAGCTGAGCTACAGGCGCCCGAACGGCACCCGCAGGTGTCCGTCATCCCAAGCTAATCACGGCGGCGCGCGGGATCACGCATTCGCGATTCCGCCCGGAACCGCCCCTCCGCGGGTGGCCATGAGGCGATGCTGAGCATCCGGACCGTCTCCGCGCAGCCGCTCGTACGCCCCGTCCGGTCGGAGAATCCAGGCGCGCCGGTCGTCGAGCTGGGTGTCGAGGATGCGGCGCAGCATACGGCGCGCCGCGGGATCGTCCACGGGAGCCACGACCTCCACCCGCCGGCGCAGGTTTCGCTTTCTCCAGTCCGCGGACCCGATCCAGTACTCGCTCTGTCCGGCATTCTCGAAGTAGTAGATGCGGGCGTGCTCGAGGAAGCGCCCGAGCACGCTGCGCACGGTCACGCCCTCCGAGAGCCCGGGCACTCCGGCGCGGAGCGTGCAGATGGAGCGTACGAGGAGGTCGACGACCACGCCACTGCAGGCAGCTTCGTACAGCCGGCGCACCACCTTCCGATCGGAGAGTCCGTTGACCTTGACCTGGATGCGCGCGTTGCGCCCCGCCCGCGCGTGCTCGATCTCTCGGTCGATCATCCGCTCGACACCGGAGGCGAGGGAGTGGGGAGCGACCATGAGCCGCCGGAACTCCTTCTGCGGCGGACCGGCGCCTCCGGTGAGCTCGTTGAAGAAGTCGTTCAGATCCGCGCCGAGATCGGGGTCCGCGGACATGAGTCCGAGGTCCGTGTAGAAGCGAGCCGTGGTCGAGTTGTAGTTCCCCGTTCCCACATGCACGTATCGGCGCACGCCCCCGTCCTCCTTCCGGATGACCAGGGCCGTCTTGGCGTGCGTCTTGTAGCCGACGACCCCGTAGACGACGTTGGCGCCCGCCTCGCGAAGGGTGCGCGTCCAGTGGATGTTGCTCTCTTCGTCGAAGCGCGCCGTGACCTCGACGAAGACGGAGACGTCCTTGCCGGCTTCGCGCGCCGCGAGGAGCGCGTCCATGATCGGGGAGCGCCGGCCCGTGCGGTACAGGGTGAGCTTGATCGCGACGACGTCCGGGTCGGTCGCGGCCTCGTGCAGAAAGCGCCCCACGGTGCTCCGGAAGTCGTGGTAGGGGTGATGGCAGACCACGTCGCCTTCCCGCAGCAGGTCGAAGACCGGCCGCCCGGGGTCGAGCGGGTGCTCGGGCTCGAGCTCGGGGTAGGAGCCGTCCGGGAGCTGGAGCGCCGCGAGCTCCACGAAGTCCTTCAGGCCCACCAGACCCGGAAGCTCGTAGACGTCGGACCTCGTGATCGTTGCGCTCGCCCCGGCCTGATCGTCCCGGATCGACTTGACGAGAGATGCCCGCGTCTTGCGCGGCATCTCGGCTTGAACCTCCAAGCGTATTACAGGTAGATATTTACGTGCCTCGACCTCGTCTTCCACCTCACGGATGATCGACTTCACCCCGTGCTCGTCGATGGTCACGTCGCCGAGGCGGGTCGCCCGGAACGGATGGGTGTGCTCGATCGTCGCACCGGCGAAGAGCTGAACGCAGTTGGCCCGGATCAGCTCCTCGACCGGGAGCAGGTCGGAGGAGCCGGGGACGGGGATGAAGCGATCCAGGTGCCCCGGCACCGGCACGTATCCGCGCTCGGACCGCCCGTCCTCGCCGCGCCGCAGCGAGACCACGAGCGCGAGGCCCAGGCTGGCGAGCCGGGGAAAGGACCGACCCGGCCCGGGGCTCAGGGCCTGTGGCGTCAGGAGCGGAAAGATGTCCGACGCAAAGCGATCGGTGAGGGCGGTGCGCCGGGTGTCGTCGAGCTCGTCCCACGTACGGATGCGGACGCCGGTTTCCGCGAGCGCGGGCAGAAGCTCCCCCTTCAGACACGCGTACTGGCGGGCCAGCAGCGACCGCACTCGGACCGCGACGATATCGAGGAGCTGCTCGGCGGAAAAATCCTGCTCCGGATCGGTCCTGCCGGACGCGACCTCCTCCTTGAGTCGGCCGACGCGCACCACGAAGAACTCGTCCACGTTGCTCGAGAAGATCGACAGAAAGCGGAAGCGCTCGAGCAGCGGGACTTCGGGGTCCTCGGCGAGCTCCAGCACGCGGCGGTTGAAGTCGAGGATGGACAGCTCGAGGTCGAGAAAGTCCTCCTCGCCCCTCCCCGGTGCCTCATCCGGTCGGCGCTCCTCGAGGGGGAGGACGACGGGCGGCGTGCGCCGCCTGTGGGGTGCATCACGCAGGAGGCGTCGTCCCGCTTCCGAGCGCACCAGGAGGAGGAGCGTCGAGACGAGCCGAGAATCCCGCAGCCGCGGACCCCCGAGGCGCTGCATCAGCTCCACCAAGGGGATCCACGTGACGCCGCCCAGATCGTCGTCCTCCGCCAGCTCGTGCATCCAGACCTCCAGGTCCGAGCCCCCGCGCCGCGCCGCGGCGAAGCCGACGAGGTCCATCTCGAAGAGCTCGGCGGGCCGACCCCGGAACTCGGAGAGGAACTCCTGCGCGATCTCTTCGCCGGAGCCCCGAGCGTTCGGGAGCATCAGCCCGCCGGCGCCCTCCACGAGCGCCACCGACCCGTCACGCACGAGCATGAGCCCCACGCGGACATCGTTGGGCGGGTCCGGGAGAGGGATGCCCCGACGGCCGCTCGCCTCCTGCTCGATCCGACGGAAGGTGTCCTTGCCGTCCGAGGTGATCCCGTGCTCGGACTCCAGGCGCGAGCCGAGCGACTCGAGGGTCGTCCCGCCTCGCGTGAGCTCGACGAGAGTCACCTCCTGGAACTCCAGCGCGAGGCCCGGAGCGTGGGCGATGACGTCGTCGAAGAGGAGACGGTGCGAGGCGCGCCCGAGCGGGCCCGACTTGAGATCACGGCTCTCTCGGTCGATGTCGACCGCGACCTGGGGGCGGAGCGCGTCCGGCTCGACGATGTCCCGGATCCGGCTCGCCACCTCGGAGTCCCCGGCGAGCGTGTCGTACAGCCCATCCCCCACCCCGGGGGTCTCGAGCACCTCCTCCTCCACGATACCCTGCAGGCTCACGCTCTCGGTGATGGCCAGCTCCAGAGACGCGTGGCCACGGGCCTCGGCGCGCAGGCGGAGCGTCATCCCTCGATCGGCCAGCGTGCCGTCCGCGGTGTCGAAGTACGTCTCGCGCAGGAGATGGTACGTGGAGCGGCCGCTCGTCATGCCGAGGGGCCGTCGCTTCGCGGTCAGCTCGGCGAAGCGCGCCACGTCGGCGACCCGCACGTTCAGGCGGCGGATCATCGACGTCCGTAGCCCGTGATACGGGCATCCCCGCCGTTCCTCTCGTCCGAGATCCAGATCGTCCCGTCCGGCGCGATGGCAAGCCCCTCGGCCTGCGGGTGCCGATCGGGATCCAGCGCAACGCCGGCGAGCACCGAGCCGTCGCGCATCACTTCGACGAGCGCGTGGTCGCGACCGGAGAGGAGGAGCCAGCTTCCGGTCGGAGCGACCGCAATCGCCGACGGGGCGAACGACGGCGGAAGCCCGACGGTCGCGAGCGCGGCCCTCGGGACGCGAAGCGGCGCCGCACGGCCTCGGTCGGCGGCGATCGGAAGCCGGTGGACGACGATCTCGCCACGCTCCGCCCGCACCTGCTTGCACGGAATCAGGAGCTCTTCGAACTCCGGGTCGTAGCCGAGCCCCTCGATCTCGCACGTCCGCCCGACGCCGGTGTCGGTCACCCGGTACTCCATGTTCTCGCGGTCGTCCCCCTCGCGGGTCTCGTAGAGGCGACCGCGGCTCGTGACCAGGAAGAAGCGCTCTCCCACGACGGCGATCCCCTCGAAGTCGTCGCGCGCCAGGTCGCGCCCGAGGTCGAACTGTGCTCCCACTGCGCGCTCGGCGGGCCGGATCTCGTGAACTCGTCCGCGCTCGTCGTCGTGCGCGAAGAGCCGGCCGTCCGGCGCGTAGGCGAGGCCCGAGACCTCGTCGAGGCGCCCCGGCAGGTCGAAGCGCACGACCGGCTCCCCGAGGTCGTACCGGTCGAGGAACGAGGCGGGCGGCGGCTCCGTCCGCTCCCCGGGTGGACGCGTCTGCTCCGCGCCCGACGGCTCGCACGCCGTGGCGAGCGCCGCGAGGACCACCAGCGCCCTCACGTGCGCGGCTTGAGCCCCTTGAGGGAGCGCATCTCGGCGGCGGCGATCACCCCGCCGTGGCCGTCACGCAGTCGGTCCATGACCGCGCCCTCGGCCGTGGGCGTATCGATACGGGCGACGTAGATGAGCAGGTGACCCCGAGGCCCGGGGCCGATCTCCACGAGCTTCCAGCGGGTCGTGACCTGCTCGAGCACGGGCTCGAGGTATGCCTGGGCTCCTTCGGCGCTGGAGGTGTGGACCAGGAGGAGCGCATTGGCGCGCCTGCGCTTCTTCTTCGTGCGCTCCTCCGAGATGTGTCGCTCGATGCGCACGGCCAGTTGGGCGATCTCGCCCAGATCCTCGATCGAGGCGGCCTCGAGCACGGCCGGATCTCCGACCGAGAGCGCGGTGTGCGCCGAA
>JANQME010000043.1 GCA_028280205.1 Longimicrobiales bacterium | reverse complement strand
GTGTGTGGCCCCGCCCGATGAGGTCGTCGAGGCGGTCCATGAGGTCGTCGCCCGTGACGAGTCCGACACGGGTCCGGCCAGCCACACCCGCCCGGCGGCCGGCCTCCACCAGCGCCTCTGCGCACCCTTCCGGGTTGACACCACCCGCGTTCGTCACAACCCGGATGCCCTCGGCGATGCAGCGCGGGAAGATCCGCTCCATGAGCGGCACGAAGTCGCGCGCGAAGCCGGCCTCGGGATCGCGGGCGCGCTGCTTCTGCATGATCGACATCGTCACCTCGGCCAGGTAGTCGAGCATCAGGTAGTCGATCGGACCACCTTCGACCTGGCGGACCGGCGCCTCGAGATCGTCGCCCCAGAAGCCCTGGCCGCTCGCGACGCGGACGACGCGCGCGCCGGCCTCGCTCACGGCGCCGTCTCGGGCAGGTGGAACGCGCCGACGTGCGGCCCGGGATTCCGCCGGGCGGCCCGCAGCAGCAGTCCCAGCGCCGGGCGGAGCTCCTCGGCCAGCACCACCTCGTCGACGAAGCCGCGGGCGGCGGCGAAGCGGGCGTCGAGCTGGCGATCGTACTCGGCCCGCACCTCGTCCATCTTCGTCGTCAGCTCCTCGTCGGGGATCTTGCCCTCCTCCTTGAGCCGGTCGAGCTGGCTGCCGAAGAGCGCCATCACCGCGCTGCTCCCCTCCATCACGCCCATGCGTCCGGTCGGCAGCGAGAGGATGAAGTCGGGATCGAAGCCCTGACCCGCCATCGCGTAGTAGCCGGCGCCCGAGGCGTGGTTGAGCGTGAGCACGATCTTCGGGACCGTCGCGGTCGCCATCGCCTCCACGAACTGCGCTCCGGCCCGGATGATGCCCGAGTGCTCGGCGTCCGGTCCCACCATGAAGCCCGAGACGTCCTGCACGAAGAGGAGCGGCGTGCGATGGCGGTTCATCGTCTCGATGAAGTACGCCACCTTGCGGGCACTCTCCGTGTAGACGATCCCGCCGAAGCGCGGCGCGCCTCCGGCCTTCGGCTTGATCATGCCGCGCGCGTTCGCGATCACACCCACCGGGATCCCGTCCACCGAGCCCGTACCGCAGATCATCTCCGCGGCGTGGTCCGGCTGGAACTCGTCGAAGTCGTCCCCGTCCAGGATGCACTCCAGGACGTCCCGCGTCTCGTACGGCTGGCGGTGGTCGGGCGGGAGCAGGTCGTACAGCTCGTGGGCGGGGCGCCGGGGCGGGGTCGCCGTCCCTTCCGCCGGCTCGGACTCGGCCGGGAGCTCGCGCACGAGCTGACGGAGCCGATCGATGCACTCCTCGTCGTCCGCGACACGGTAGTGCGCGACGCCGCTCACCTCGGTGTGGACCCGGGCGCCGCCCAGCTCCTCGGCTCCGACCGTCTGCCCGGTCGCACCCTTCACGAGATTCGGGCCGCCGAGCCCCATGAACGACGTGCCGTCGACCATGAGGATCACGTCCGACAGCGCCGGCAGATAGGCGCCGCCCGCGATGCACGGACCCATCACCGCGGAGAGCTGCGGGATGCGCAGGTACCGGCGCATCACGGAGTTGTAGTAGAAGATCCGCGCGGCGCCGTACTGGCCGGGAAAGACCCCGCCCTGATACGGCAGGTTGACCCCGGCGGAGTCGACGAGGTAGACGATCGGGATGCGGCAGCGCATCGCGATCTCCTGCGCCCGCAGGATCTTCGTGATCGTCTCGGGCCACCACGACCCGGCCTTTACGGTGGCGTCGTTGGCCACGACCACGACCTCGCGACCCTCGACACGCCCCACCGTGGTCACGACGCCCGCGCCGGGAGCCTGGCCGTCGTAGAGGTCGTGGGCGACGAGCATTCCGACCTCGACGGAGGGGGCACCCTGGTCCAGCAGCAGGTCGATGCGCTCGCGAGCCGTGAGCTTGCCCTGGTCGTGCTGCCGCTCGATGCGCCGGGCTCCGCCCCCCTCACGGAGGCGCTCGCGCAGCTCCTTCAGCTCGTCGGACAGCTCGGCGAGGCGGCCGCGCGCCTCCTCCGCCACCCCACCCGTCACGTGGTCTGCTGCCGCGTTGCGAACCACTCCTTGACGTAGTCGATAGCTGCCGTGGTCGGGGTGCCGGGCCCGAAGAGCCGTCCGATCCCCTGCTCCTCCAGCGCGGTGACGTCCTCTTCCGGGATGATGCCGCCACCCGTGAGCAGGACGTGGTCGGCCCCCGCCTCCGCCAGCAGCTCCCGCACGCGCGGAAAGAGCGTCATGTGCGCTCCGGAGAGCACGGACATGGCGACGACGTCCACGTCCTCCTGGACCGCGGCCGCGACGATCATCTCCGGCGTCTGGTGCAGGCCGGTGTAGATGACCTCGAAGCCGGCGTCCCGGAAGGCGCTGGCGATCACCTTGGCCCCGCGGTCGTGCCCGTCCAGTCCGGGCTTCGCGACGAGGATGCGGATCTTGCGATCGTCGTCCGCCATGAGTCTCCCGGTGATGGTGGAAAGGAAGCCCTCAAAAGTAGAAGGAACGGTCCACGCGAGGAAACGTCCGACGGGGTACCGTACAACCCCCCGAAACCGCTCGGGGGCCGCTCAGATCGGATGCAGGAGTAGGCGGGCAAGGCAAGCGAAGCGAGGAGTAGCAGCGCTACTTCGCAGCGAAGCGCGTCCGCAGCCCAACGACCTCCTGCGCCGATATGAGCGGTCCTCCACTAAAAGAAGACGGGCTCCTTGTAGGCGCCGAACACCCGCTCCATGGCGGCGCGGATCTCGTACAGGGTGCAGTAGGCGCGAGCGCAGTCGAGGATGCGCGGCACCACGTTCTCGTCGGCGGCACACGCGGCGGAGAGCGCGGCCAGCGTGCGCTCGACATCCGCGGCGTCCCGCGTCTCCCGCATCTCGGCCATCTTCGCCACCTGACGCCTCTCGACGGCGGGGTCGATGCGGAGCGTCTCGATCTCGAGCTGCTCCGAGCCCTCGAGGAAGTGGTTCACCCCGACGACCACCCGGTCGCCGGACTCGACCTCGCGCTGCTGCCGCATCGCGGAGGAGGCGATCTCGCGCTGGAACCACCCCTGCTCGATCCCCGGCACGACGCCGCCCATGGCGTCGATCTCGTCGAAGAGCGCGAGGGCGTCGCGCTCCAGCTCGTCGGTGAGCGATTCCACGAAGTACGAGCCGGCGAGGGGGTCGATCGTGTTCGGCACCCCCGACTCGTGTGCCAGGATCTGCTGGGTGCGCAACGCGATCCGCACGGCCTTTTCGGTGGGAAGCGACAGGGTCTCGTCCATCGAGTTCGTGTGCAGCGACTGCGTTCCGCCCAGCGCCGCCGCCATCGCCTGGTAAGCGACGCGCACGATGTTGTTCTCGGGCTGCTGGGCGGTGAGCGACACGCCGGCCGTCTGGCAGTGGGTGCGCAGGCGCCAGGCGTCGGGCTTCGTCGCCCCGTACTTCTCCTTCATGCCCCGGGCCCAGATGCGACGCGCGGCACGCAGCTTCGCGATCTCCTCGAAGAAGTCGTTGTGGACGTCGAAGAAGAAGGAGAGTCGCGGCGCGAACGCGTCGACGTCCAGGCCCCGCGCGATGCCCCGCTCGACGTACTCGAAGCCGTTGCGGAGCGTGAAGGCGAGCTCCTGCGCAGCCGTGGCGCCGGCCTCGCGGATGTGGTAGCCCGAGATCGAGATCGGGTTGTACTTCGGGGTGTGCTCGCTGCACCACTCGAACATGTCGACGATGCAGCGCAGCGCCGGCTCGGGGGGAAAGACCCACGCGTGCTGCGCCTGGTACTCCTTGAGGATGTCGTTCTGCACCGTGCCCCGGAGCACCCCCACGTCCACGCCCTGCTTCTCGGCAGCCGCGACGTAGAAGCAGAAGAGGATGATCGCCGGCCCGTTGATCGTCATCGAGACCGAGACCCGGTCGAGCGGGATCCCCTCGAAGAGCCGCTCCATGTCGGCGAGCGACGAGATCGCCACACCGCATACCCCCACCTCGCCCAGCGAGCGGGGGTGGTCGGAGTCGAAGCCCATGAGCGTCGGGAAGTCGAACGCGACGCTCAGGCCCGTCTGACCGTGCTCGAGGAGATACTTGTAACGGGCGTTCGTCTCCTCGGCCGTCGCGAAGCCGGCGAACTGGCGCATGGTCCAGAGCCGCGTGCGGTACATCGTCGGGTACGGACCGCGCGTGAACGGGTACGAGCCGGGGAAGCCGAGCGGGTCGTCGCCATTCTCGGCCCGCGCCCGATCGAGCTCCGTGTAGAGCGGCCGGATCTCGCGCCCCGAGACGGTCGTGAAGAGGTCGTCCCGCTTGGGGATCGCGTCGTAGCTCTCTTCCCACTCCGCCAGGCGGGCCTTCAGGCGCGCGATTTCACGATCCCTGGCCCGCACCGCGTCCTCCAGCTCAGCGCGGCCCAGCATATCCTTCTCGATCGTCGACATGGCGAAGACTCCTCGTCACGGCCCCGTTCGTTCAGACCTAAACATAATCCAACGGGGCTCGAGCAGCGCAGGTCTCAGCGCAGCAGCGCCCCGAGGATCTCGTCGGCGGCCGAGTACGGCGTGCCCCCGCCACGCGCGATCCGCTCGACCCCCTCGTCGAGCAGGGCGCGCACCCGTTCGGAGCGCCACGCGACCCGGCGCAGCCCCCGGTCGACCACGTCGCGGATCCGGCGGGCCGCGCGCTCCCGCCGGCGCTCTTCGAGGGCGCCGCCCTCGGTCAGCCAGGTGCGGTGGTGTGCGATCGTCTCGAGCAGCTCCTCGAGACCCTCACCCGTCAGGGCGTTCGACGTGAGCACGGGGATCTCCCAACCCTCGCGGTCGGGCGCCGGAGGGTCCTCGGTCCGCTCCCGCTTCAGCGCACGCCCGAGGTCCACGCCGTGGTGCGCCGGGACGTCTTTCATCGCGGAGCCGGCCCGCAGGTGCAGCGCCTGCCGGAGCTCCTTGACCAGGCGCGCCGCGCCCGGGCGGTCTGCCTTGTTGACCACGAAGACGTCCGCGATCTCCATGAGCCCGGCCTTCATCGCCTGGATCGCGTCGCCGGACTCGGGTACGAGGACGACGACCACCGTGTCGGCCGCCGCGGTGATCTCGAGCTCGGTCTGACCCACGCCGACGGTCTCGACGAGGATCCGGTCGAAGCGGAAGGCGTCCATGAGGTCGACGACCTCCTTCGTCGTCGTCGCGAGGCCACCGAGCGACCCACGCGTCGCCATGGAGCGGATGAAGATGCCCGGGTCGGTGGCGATGTCGTTCATGCGGATGCGGTCCCCGAGCAGTGCCCCGCCCGAATACGGCGAGGTGGGATCGACGGCCACGACCCCCACCTGCTCTTCCGCCGTCCGATACGCCGTCGCGACGGCGGCCACGAGTGACGACTTACCCGCCCCGGGCGGACCGGTGAAGCCCACCCGGCGTGCGCTCGGCCCGTCGGCCATGACCGTGTGCAGGAAGTCCTGGAAGCCCGGGCGTTCGTCCTCGACCATCGAGATCGCGCGAGCGAGCGCCACGGGCTTGCGTGCGCGAAAGCGCTCGAGAAGGGCCTCGTCGGCGGGAGAGCGGAGGGTGGTCTCGGTCATGCGCTCAGCGTCGGGGCAGCGGACGAATCCCCCGGGCGTGCCGGAGCGGATTCGCGAGGAGGTGGGTCGGGATGAAGAGGACGATCACGAACATCATGAGCGCGGCGAAGAGCCCGATGCCGAGGAGCCACCAGCTCCGCAGCGCGATGAAGAGGATCGAGGTGATGACCGCGGTCACGGAGGCGAAGATGCTCAGGAGGAGCCGACGCGCCTGCAGGTGGATGAAGCGCTCCTGCGCTTGGATGTCCCGCGGATGCACGCGCACCCTCAGCTCCTCACGTTCCGCCCGGGTGACCAGATCGCGGACGGACCGCACCACTGCCTGCGACTCCTCCATGAAGGAGCGCGCGATCTGCGCCGGCTGCTGACGCGTCGTGCGCATCAGCTCGGCCTGGTTCTCGCGGATGATCCCGCGGATGAAGGTGAGCCCGTCGAAGCGGGGGTCGTAGGTGAAGGCGAGACCCTCGATCAGCGCCGAGGTGCGCAGGAAGTACACGAGCTCCTGCGGCAGCATGAGCGGCCAGGTGTAGAACGTGTCGAGGATCTGGGCGAGGACCTCCTCGACGATGTGGTTCGGGTTCGTTGTCTTCGCCCGCTCCACGATGCGCAGGATCTCCGCCGCGGCCTCCCGGATCTCACCGCGCGACACCTCGGGGCTGATCATCCCGAGTCGGTACATCTCGTTGATCACGCCGTCGATGTCGTCGCGTCCCAGGGCCAGCGCGATGCCGAGGATCGACTCCCGCGTGTAGCGCGGCACCTCCAGGACGGCGCCCCAGTCGAGCACGACGATCGTCCCGTCGTCCTGGACGAGAAGGTTGCCCGGGTGCGGATCGGCGTGCATGAAGCCGTCGACCATCATCATCCTCAGATAGACGTTGGTCAGCGTCTCCATGACCTGCCGGAACGAGAGGCGCCCCGACCGGAAGTGCCCCTCGAGCCGGTCGATCTTCGTTCCCCCACACCGCTCCATCACGAGCACGCGCCGCCTCGTGAAGTCGTCGAGGACGTCGGGTGTTCGCACGCGCGGATCGTCGGCGAACACCCGCCGGAAGCGGTCCATGTTCTCCGCCTCCATCACGAAGTCCATCTCGTCCTTGACCCGGACGGAGAACTCGCGGATCACGTTCGTCAGTGCCCGCACGTGATGGTTCGGGAAGACGATGTTGATCCAGAAGAGCAGACGGAACGAGATGTCGAGGTCGAGCGCGATGAGCCGCTCCACGTCCGGGCGCAACACCTTCACCACGACCTCGCGGCCCGCGACCCTCGCGGGATGGACCTGACCCAGGGAGGCCGCAGCGAGCGGGGTGTCGTCGAACGACTCGAAGAGCTCGGAGACGGGTGCGCCCAGATCACCCTCGATCACCCGACGGATGGCGTCGGACGCGTCGGGCGGAACCGCGTCCTGGAGCGTGCCGATGGCCGAGAGATACGGCTCGGGGAGGATATCGGCGCGGGCGCTGAGGAGCTGGGCGAGCTTGATGAACGTCGGACCCAGGGCCGCAAGGCACGTGGCGAGTCGCTCGGCACGGCGGCGGTGGTGGTCTTCCGTCCGATCGGCCGGACCCCCGAGGACGATCCAGCGCCGCCGATCGCGCAGGAAGGCGACCGCGAAGGGGAGCAGTCGCCAGAGGACGGTGAGCGTCCGGGCCGTTCGCCTCATCGTGCGCGCGCCGAACCGTGCCGGCTCCCCTCGGAAGCGATCACCCCGGCAGGAGGAGG
>JANQME010000026.1 GCA_028280205.1 Longimicrobiales bacterium | reverse complement strand
TCTCCTCGAGCAGATCCAGCATCTCGCGGAAGTCGGCGCCGGTCCCCCCGGGGAAGCCGACGATGACCGTGGTGCGGAGCGTCAGGTCGGGCACGGCGTCACGAAGCCAGCCGACCCGCTCCCGGATCGTGGCCCGGCGTTCGGGTCGGCGCATGAGCTCGAGGATGCGGTCGGAGCCGTGCTGGAGGGGCATGTCGAGGTACGGCAGGATGCGCTCCTCGCGCGCGATGAGGTCCACGAGCTCTCGGGTCGTGCCGGACGGGTACATGTAGAAGAGCCGAAACCACGGCACTTCGGTCCCGGCCAGCAACGCGCGCAGGAGCTCGGGCAGCAGCGGTGCGCCGCGATCCCGGCGACGGAGGTCGCGTCCGTACCAGGTCGTGTCCTGGGAGACGACGTTCAGCTCGCGGACCCCGGCCCTTCCCAGTCCGGCGGCCTCCCGCACGAGCTCCTCGAGCGGGTGCGAGCGGTGCAGCCCTCGCATGAGCGGGATCGCGCAGAAGGCGCAGGTGTGGTCGCACCCCTCGCTGATCTTGAGAAACGACGTGTGCGGCGTCTCCGTCGACAGCACCCGAAGCGGTCGCTCCATGACCGGCACGAAGTCCCCGGCTTCGGGGAGAAGGCCCCGGCCCCGGAGCTCGGGTACGAGCCCCGCGAGCTCCGTGAGACCCATGAACAGGTCCACCTCGGGGATCTCGCGACGCAGCTCCTCGCCGTGGCGCTGGACGAGGCAGCCGACGGCGACGACCGCCCGGAGCGCACCCGACTCCTTGAGGTCGCACGCCTCGAGGATCGTCTCGATCGACTGCTCCTTGGCGGACTGGATGAAGCCGCACGTATTCACGATCACGACCTCGGCGTCGGAGACGTCCGAGGAGACCCGCGCCCCATGTCCGACCAGGGAGGCCATCATACGCTCGGAGTCGACCGTGTTCTTGTCGCACCCGAGCGTGACGAGCGCAATGCGGGGACCCGACTCGTCCCCGGCCGCGTCCCACTCCACCTGGACGGGCTCGACGTCGTGGGAGACGCCGGGCCGGACCGGATCCGGCGAGAGCGGGAAGACCGGAAGATCCCGGGTTCGATTCATCGCTGCATGACGAGGACGCCCTCGGGCGGGGTGAACGAGAACCAGGTGTCGCCCGGGTCCTCGCCGAACCGCACGTCCGAGAGCGTGATCGTGCGGACATTCCCGTTCTCCTCCTCGAGCCGCACCCGCCTCAGAACCGGCTCTCCCTGGTCGATCCAGACGAGAGCGGAGCGGTACGAGGACGGGAGCACGGGTGTCATGCGGATCCGGTACGTCGCGCGCCCCTCCACCTCGTCCGTCCCCGCGTCCGCGACGTCGTAGCGAAGCTCGGGATCGACGAGGAACTCCCGGTGGAAGTCCCGTCCACCCGCCGCCCGGTCCGCGCTGGTCCGTAGCGCGGTACGGGGGTCGCTGCTCGGGAAGTACGCCCACGCGTACGCTCCATCCACGACGACGAGATCACCCTCCGGGTCGTCGAAGCGCATGCCGAAGAGGTTCGGTCGCCCCTGACATACGCGCCCGGCTCCGGTGCGCTCCGTGCGCAGAAGGGGGATCTCGAGCTGCTGGCGGAAGTCCGCGCAGAGCGTCTCCACCGACGCGTACCGGTCGGCCGCGTCGTGGAGGATGCGAACCGCGCGGTTCTGCGCCGTCGCGACCCCGGGGAGCGCAGCCGCCCCGAGCGTCACGAGCAGGAGCCCGCCGAGCCCGAGAGACGGCGCTCGCGCCCTCATGGTTCGCCTCCGAACATCGCATCCAGCTCGTCGATCGACATGAGCACCTCCCGTCCCTTGGACCCCTCCGACGGCCCGAGTACCTCGGCGTCGTGGAGCTGATCGACGATGCGCGCCGCTCTTCCGTATCCGATGCTCAGCCGGCGCTGGAGGAGCGAGGTCGAGCCGCCCCCGTTCTGGATGCACACTTCGGCCGCGGCCCGGAAGAGCTCGTCCCAGTCGCCCCGAATCTCCTCCGTGACGCGTTCCGCCTCCACGAGCTCGGCGCCCCGCACCTCCTCCAGGATGTCCGGTTCTTCGACGGGAGCGCGCACCTCCTCTTCCTCCGCGTGGCGCTCCAGGAGCTCGACGTACCAGCCCATCAGACGCTCCGTGTCCTCGGTAGGCAGGTACGCCCCCTGGATGCGCACCGGCACGCTCCCGCCCGGCGGCAGGAAGAGCATGTCGCCGTTGCCGAGGAGGGCATCGGCCCCGTTCTGGTCCAGGATCGTGCGCGAGTCGGTCTTCGACGCCACCCGGAAGGCGATGCGGGTCGGGAAGTTCGCCTTGATGAGCCCGGTGATCACGTTCACCGAAGGGCGCTGCGTGGCGACGATGAGGTGGATCCCGATGGCGCGCGCCTTCTGCGCGAGCTGAGTAAGCGGCTTCTCCACCTCCGACTGCACCGTCATCATGAGGTCGGCGAGCTCGTCGACGACCACCACGACGTACGGCATCACTCCGTCGCTGTAGATCCACCGGTCCTCGCCTCCCTCGGGGCCCTTCGGTTCGGCCCGTCGCAGCAGCTGGCCGTCGCGAACCTTGCGGTTGAACTCCTGGATCGAACGGACGTGGTTCTGCTTCAGCAGCGCGTAGCGCCGCTCCATCTCCAGGACCGCCCATTTGAGTACACCGGCCGCCTCGCGAGGGTCTGTGACCACGTTGTGGCGGAGGTGCGGAAGGCGGGAGTAGACGGACAGCTCGACCATCTTCGGGTCGATCATCAGAAGCCGAAGCGTCTCCGGCGTGTGCCGATAGACGAGGCTGGTGACGATCGTATTGAGGCACACCGACTTCCCCGACCCGGTAGCGCCCGCGATGAGGACGTGGGGCATCTTCTCGAGCGGGGAGACGTATGGACGCCCCGTGAGGTCCTTGCCGAGCACGAGAGGAAGCACGCCCCGGGCGGTCCGGAACTCCCGCGACTCGAGGATCTCGCGCAGGTTCACGATCTCCGGCGTGGGATTCGGGATCTCGACGCCCACCGCCCCCTTTCCGGGGATGGGGGCCACGATCCGGATCGTCTTCGCCTTCATGGCGAGGGCCAGGTCCGCGTCGAGGTTCGCGATCCGGTTCACCTTCACCCCGGGAGCCGGCACGACCTCGAACTGGGTGACGACCGGGCCGGTGGTCCGGCCTCCGAGCTCGCTCTCCACGTTGAAAGTCCGGAGCTTCTCGATGAGCACACCGCCCAGACGATCGAGCTGTCGCTCCATGCTGGCCCGGTCGGCCGAGTCCGGAGCCGAAAGGAGGTCGACCGGCGGCACCTCGTGGGCGACGGCGCGGCCCGCGTTCGGATCGGCGAGATCGTCCTCGTGTGCGTCGGCGGCGTCGCTGACCGCGGCCGGTGTCTCCGCGTCGGCGACCTCGGTGTCGAGCGGGCCGAGCTCCGCGCCCTCGGCGGGGATCAGCTCCCCCGCCCCCACCGCGTCCCACTCGCCCGCCTCGTCCGCCCCGTCTCCGTCCACCCCGTCCTCGTTCGACGCGTCGCGATCGGTGCGTTCGCCTCCGCCCATCCACTCCGGCTCCATCCCCTCGACCGGACCATCCCCCGCGGCCAGAGCACCCCCGGGGGCCGCCGCCTCGCGCGCGCGCGCCTCGGCCAGCCCCCACCCGCGATCGGCGAGCGCACGAGCGGTCCGCCCCGCAACGTCGCCGCCTGCGACGACCCCCCGTCCCGCGGCCCGAAGCGGGTTGAAGCGGAGCGTCGCCACGCTCAGCGCGACG
>JANQME010000463.1 GCA_028280205.1 Longimicrobiales bacterium | reverse complement strand
GGTGCTCACGACGTCCTACGACCGCACGGCGCAACTCTGGGACGCAACGAGCGGTTCCGTCCACCAGACGATGGAGCTCCCCGGCGTGGTCTGGGCGAGCGACTTCTCCCCGGACGGACGAACCCTGGCGGTTTCCTTCGACTCGGGCTTCCTGCTCCGGGACGTCGACACCGGGGTCGAGCAACGGGTGGGGCGCTACGCGGCGCACGACGGGCGCGCCGTGACGGACGTCGTGTTCGCGCCGGACGGGAAGCGTCTGTTGACCGTCGGCCAGGACGTGGCGGGACGCGTGTGGGAGCTCGAGCCGGGAGCGGCGCCGTGGCTCGCGCAGGTGTTGCGCGGCATCCCGAAGATCACCTTCTGCGGCTCGTGGTCGCCGGACGGATCGCGCGTCGCGCTGACGCAGGCGCACGGGCGGCGGATCTGGTTCGCGCGCGGGAGTCCGACGATCGCGTGGGCGCAGCCCAGCGAGCGACCCGCGCTGCGAGCGCGCGTGCACCCCGACGGCGACCGAGTCCTGCTCGCCTTCAAAGGCGACCCGGCGGTCGAGATCGACTTCACGCCCGGGCAGGGACTCCATTCGAGTCGAGACCTCGGCACGGCGCCGGCCGTCGACGTCGCGACCACGGCGGACGGCGAGTGGACCCTGGTCGCGGGGGAGGGCGGTCCGGTGCGCCTGTGGCGCGGCGGGTCGGGAGCGCCGAGCGAAGAGGTCGGTGCGGCGGAGCTCCGCGCCGCGTCCCTGGTTCCGGCACCGACGGGGCAGGTGGTCGGCGCCGTCCTCGAAGGCGGCGGAGCGGCGGTCTTCGATCCCGCGCGTCCGTCGCGGATCACCCGGCTCGCGGAAGGTGAGGACATCGCGGCGCTCGCGTTCTCCGACGACGCCGGGCGCGTCGCGATGGGGACGGAGGACGGGCTGCTGACGCTCGTCGAACTCGCGGACGGTCGCGAGCTCTGGAGCGAGCGTCTGCTGCCCGCGAGCTCGCACAATCGCGCTGTCCGCGCGGCCGCTTTCGACGACGCGGGAAGACACCTGCTGACCGCGGGCCCCGAGATGGGCGTCCGCGTCTGGGATCTGGAGTCCGGGACGCAGGTCGGAACCCTCGGATCGCCGACCACCGCGGACCTCGTGGTGTTGCGCGAGCCGACGCGCCTCTTGAGCCGGGACCTCTGGAGCTTCGGCGTCAATCTCCACGAGATCCGGGAGGGCCGGCCGACGGTCTCGCTGCGGCCCGCGGGACGTCCGCTGGCGCACCGCAACCGGATCACCGCCTGGAGCGTGGATCGGGTGAGGAAGCGGCTGTTGACGGTCTCGCTCGATCACCGGGCGACGCTCTGGGACCTGGAGCAGGCCGAGGCCTGGGCGAGCTTCGCGGGTCACGATGCTCCGGTCCTCGCGGGGGACCTCTCCCTTGACGGGGAGTGGGCCGTGACCGCCGACGCCCACGGGAGGGTCTGCGTCTGGCCCACGGACCCGCTCTCCCGGGCTCCGGGTGCGAGGGCGGTGGTCTTCGGGGACACGGGCGTGCTCTGAGTCGGTCCGGACCGCCGCGGGTTTTTCGAGATCCCGCCAGAGATCGCCCCGCGCCGCCCCGAGGGGGGGCGAGGACGGATGAGCGTCCTCACTGAGAAAAGGACCTTCCGTCATGCGACTCACGCTTCTTCGCTCCCGCCGCGCCTCCGCGGCCGCTCCCTTGCTGGCCCTGGGGCTCCTCGCCTCGGCGCCGTCCGCCCAGTTCATCAACGGGGACTTCGAGACCGGCGACTTCACGGGCTGGACCCTCGAGTACGGTCAGTTCCCCTGTGCGCTCCCGACCACCTGGAGCACGACGCTCCCCGCCGGTCATCCCGCCGCGCTGGCGATGACGGCGGCGACGCCGTTGGAGCCCGGGCAGACCCTCGACGTCGACCCCTACGAGGGGAGCTTCATGGCCCGGATCAACAACATCGGCGGCGGCAAGCACGCGACGCGCTTGTCCCAATCCGTCGTGCTGACGCCGGCGGACATCGCCCTCGGCAACGTGCAGGTCGAGTGGGGCGCCATGCTCGTCAACCCGGCGGGTCACGGGGGCGGTTGTCAGCCGCTCTTCCTCATCGACGTCCTCGTGAACAGCCTCACGGTCGACACGTTCACCGCGGACGGCACGGCCGCCTCCGTTCCGGGCTCGGGCTGGGTCGGAGCCGGGGACGCCGGCGGCACGCTCTGGTACAAGAACGGGACCTTCTGCACCGACATCACCTCGTACCAGCCGGGCAGCCTCGTCGAGGTGCAGATGACGGTGGCCGACTGCGGCGCCGGAGCCCACGGCGGCTTCGCGTTCCTCGACGACGTGCGCTTCGGGAACTGTGCCGGGACCGAGTGCATGCGCGTCGACGAGGTCGACACGCACTGCGGCGAAGGCGACGAGGTGTGGCACACCTTCACCATCACCAACAACTCGGGGACGGACGCCTCCTGGCTCCTGATCCCCGACCCGGGCGGCGGAATCGACGTGGAGCCGAACGTCTTCAACCTCACGCCTCCCGTCAGCGGGGCCGGCGGAACCGAGACCCTGAACATCGTGATCACCGGGGCTCCTCCCGGAGAGCTCTGCCTCGACATGGTCCTGCAGGACGCCGGGTTCCAGGACTGCTGCTCGACGGACACGCTCCACTGCTTCGACATCCCCGACTGCCGGCCGTGCGGGGAGCTGCTGGGCGTCAACACGCACTGCACGGGGATCGACGACGACTTCATCCTGACGTTCACGTTCGAGAACACGTCGAGCCTGCCGAAGCACCAGGCCTTCCTCATTCCTCCGGCGGGGAGCGGGATCACCGCCTTCGACGACAACTTCGACCTGGTCGCCATCACCGGCAGCCCGGTGGACCCGACCGAGACCGCCACGCTCTCGACGACGATCACCGGAGCGACGCCGGGTGAGGAGATCTGCTTCACGATGGTCATCCACGACGACGACCTGGACGATTGCTGCTCCTTCGAGGTCTGTGTGACCGCACCCCAATGCGGGAACGGACCGATCATCACGATCGACATCGGTGCTTCGGGCCCCGGGGACACCGACGTCGCCGTGATCGGCGACCCGATCGGGGCCGCCGGCGAGGTCATCGTGCACGTGTACGAAGCTCCGCCGAGCCTGCCCGCCCTGACGGTGTTCGGCGTCGCCAACCAGCCGTTCCCGATCTTCGGCGGCACCCTGGTACCGAGCGACGCGCTGGTCCTCCTGCTGGGAGCCACCGACACCGAGGGCGAGCTCGACCTCCCCCTGAACGTCTCGCCCCTGCCCGCCGGGATCGCCTTCATCGTGCAGGTGCTGATCAACGATCCCGAAGAGCTGCAGAACTTCGAGTTCTCCAATGCGATGGAGATCCGGAAGGTCCTCTAACCGAGTTCCATCTTCTTCGCAGGGCCTCGCTCTCTCGACGGGAGCGGGGCCCGTTCTCGTTGCGAGACCTTCCACGAGGATCCACGAGCGTAGAGGAGGGCCTGGTCGCCGGACGTAGCCGCAGTTTCCCGCGGGTTTGGTGTCGGGCGGGGACGAGGAGCGGCACGGGGTGGGGTGGAGCCGAGGTGGCTCCCGCGCGAGCCGTCGCACGCGCGATCCTTCTCGCTGACTCCATTCCCCATCCATCGCCATGTTGTTCCCGATCCTCACCATCGTCTGCGGCCTGATCACCGCCGCTCCCCTGATCGTCGCCAGGAAACCGAACGCCGCGCAGATCTTCGCGCGCATCGCGCCCTACCAGGGCTTCGTCGGCGTGGGCGCGCTCGCCCTCGGCATCCTCTGGCTCGTGCGCTGGTTGCCGAACCTGACGGCCTCCTTCACCTCGCTCTCCGGCGCGATGGTGACGGGCATGATCGTGCTCGACATCGCGCTCGGCTTCGTGCTCGGGTACGGCCTCCTCTCGGGGCTCCTGGCGCGCAACGCCGCGGCGAAGGAGAAGAGCGAAGCCGTCTTCGCCAAGCTCACCCGCGTGCAGATCCCGATGGGGGTCGGCGCCGCCGCGCTCGGCGTGAGCTCCTTCCTCCTGTAGCCGCCTGCGGACGTCTTCGGGCCGCCCCTCGGGGCGCCCCTCCGTCTTCTCGTCGGCCGCTCGGTTCCCGGCGGCCCTCGTTCGTTGCCCTCGCGGCGTCCCGCCGCCCTGCCCACCGCGGAAGCCATGCAGCGTTCCCGATTCGCCCTCGTCCTTCCCTTCGCCCTGCTCGCCGGCGCCCTCGGTGTCTGGCTCGCCGGCGACGAGTCCTCCGCGTCGACCCTCGCCGGTCAGGCGCCCGCGGCTCCCGCGCCCTCCGAAGGGACCGGTGCCCGGGCCTCGTTGGTGACGCCGGTCTCCACGCCTTCCTCGTCCGGCGCTCCCTCCGCCCGGGAGCGGCGCCAGGCCGTGGGTGAGGACGCCGCCGCCCTCGAGCTCTCCGGCACGCTCTTCTTCCCGCCCGG
>JANQME010000455.1 GCA_028280205.1 Longimicrobiales bacterium | reverse complement strand
TTCGGCGGCCGGGGGGCTCGCGCCGTGTGCGAACAGCAGCGAAGCCGAGATCCTCTACCTCTCGGTGCCCAACTCGACCACGTCCGCGGAGGATCTATTCACACGAGCGACGATCGGTCACGAGTTTCAGCACCTGATCAACGCGTCCCGGAGACTCCACGTGAACGCCGCGACCGAGTTCGAGAGCACCTGGCTGAACGAAGGCCTGAGCTACCTCGCGGAGGAGATGCTCTTCGCCCGGGAGAGCGGTCTGCCCTCTCTGCAGAACTTGGACGGAAGCGCGTTGATCGCAGCGGATGCCGTGACCGCCTTCAACGAGTTCCAGTTCAACAACGTGGGCCGGTACAACGTGTACCTCCTCGCCCCGCACTTCCACTCGGCGATGGGCTCTGACGGCGTGGAGACGCGCGGCGCCGCGTGGTCGTTCCTCCGCTACGCCCTGGACCGGCTGGGAGCGCCGGAGAGCGCGTCCCTGTGGGCGTGGGCGAACTCGACGGAGACGGGGATCGAGACGTTGAGGCACGGAGGCCTGGACGATCCGGTCGGGTGGATGGCGGAGTGGAGCGTTTCGCTGGCCGTCGACGATCTCGTTCCGCAAGCCGAGGAGCGGTACCGTCAGCCGTCGTGGAATCTCCCGAGCCTCATTCGCGACATCCGGGGCGACGGCCGCTATCCCCTCGACCTGATTCCCGTGGACTCGGAGACCGGCCTTCGTTTCACGCTCCGCGCAGGTGGCGCGGGCTACGGGAGCATGCGTGTCGCTCCGGGGCAGTCGGCCCGGATCAGCGTTCGACCCGTCGAGGCATCGACCGGTGTCCGTGCCTTCCTGGTGCGCCTCCGGTAAGCGGGCACAGCGTCCGCTCGCGCGGACGTCGACCTCACTCGGACTCGGCCACCTTCATCGCGAGCCCCACGACCGTCCCACATGGTGCACGCACGAACACCTCCTCCATCCCGTAGAAGGTCGTCCGGCGCGGTACCACGACGGGAGCATCGCCGATGGCGTGCAGCGCAGCGTCAAGATCCTCGACCTCGACGAAGAGCGCCGTGGTCGAGCGACCGAGCTCGTCGGCCAGGTCGTCGGGTGCACCCGACGAACCGAGGTCGTCCTGCACGCTGGCCCGGCTCTGGAGCATGATCCGGACTCCGCCTCCTTCGAGCATCGCGAAGCCTGTCGTACCGGCGTGCGGAACGACAGCGGTCGTCTCCAGACCGAGCGCGGTCCAGAAGGGAACGCCGGCGTCGACGTCGTCGACCGTGATGAGGGGTGTGGCGCGTTTCACGCGACAACCTCCATGGAGTTGCTAGGAATCCAGATGTCGGGCTTCGAACGACTCGTTGCGAATCGCGACGAACGGCCTCCCACGACTGCCCGTATACCGAACGTATGCCGAAAGTCCGAAGCTGCAAACGTCGGACTCCGACGGCCCACTGCGACCGACCCGGCGCCCTCAGACCGCGAGCGGCGGCCGGCGCGGGACGGGGCCCAGGTGGGTCGGCGGTAGGGCGTGCGCCCGGAAGTGCGGACGGTACGCCGGGGCCTCCCGCTCCGCTCGCACGACGCGCTCGAAGAGCTCGAAGAGGCGCGGATCGAAGGCGTGACCGGCGTCGCCTTCCATGATCTCGAGAGCCGCCGACGCGGTGAAGGCGGAGCGGTAGCTGCGCGTGGTCGTAAGGGCGTCGAAGACGTCGGCCACACACAGCACGCGGGCGGCGACCGGAATCTCCTCGCCGGCGAGGCCGTACGGATAGCCGCCGCCGTCCCACCGCTCGTGGTGGTGCAGCACCATGGGCCGGATGTCCCACGGGAAGTCGACATCGGCGAGAAGCTGTACCCCGCGCTCCGGGTGCGCCCGCATGACGTCCCACTCGTCCTCGGTGAGCCGGCCCGGCTTGTTCAGGATCGAGGAGGGGACGTCGACCTTACCCACGTCGTGCAGGAGCGCGCCCATCCGGAACCACGGCAGCGCCCGGGCGTCCAGGCCGGCCGCGAGTGCGAGCCGGCAGGCGTAGTCGGCGACCCGCTCACAGTGTCCGCGCGTGTACCGGTCGGCCGATTCGATGGAGTCCGCCCACTCGGCCACGATCCGCTCGAAGGCCCGTTCGAGCGCCTGGATCTCGCGGCCCACGTCCGCGAGGTCGCCTCGCGCCCGGAGCTGGGCGAACGTCTCGTGGGCACGGTTCAGACACTCCAGGAGCTCTCGGTTTCGCCCCTGGGCACGGAACAGATAGGCCATCTCCCGGCGCACCTCGGCCTCCAGGAGGAGGTCCTCGCGGTCCGTGGCGTCGTGGAGCGCACGGCCCAGCCGGGCCTCGGCCAGGCTCGGACGGCCCAGACCGCGAGCGATCACGCCGGCGTGCATGTGGATCTCGCCCACCCAGCGCTCTTCTCCGAGCTCGAGCGCCAGCTCGAGGGCGTCGTCGCACGCATCGCGTGCCGCCTCCAGGTCGGCGCGGGCCAGGTGCAACCGGATGCGCTGGTCGCGCACGAGCACCTTGGAGGCGACGTTGCCGGTGCGGTCGCAGCTCGCCTCGGCGGTGTCGAAGGCCTCCTCCGCATCGTTCCATGCACGCAGGTCGGTGTGTACGCGACCGATGTTGAGGAGGAGCGGTCCCACGTACTCCTCCAGCCCGAGGCGCCGATACCGTCGTAGACTGCGGGCGTACCAGGCGTGGGCCCCGTGGTGGTCTCCCTGCACGTTCGCGACGTTGCCGAGGTTCTGATCGAGCATCGCCACGAGGCGGTCGTCCCGGGCCTCGTCGGCCAGAGCGCGCGAAGCGTGATAGTGACCCTCCGCCTCGTCGAGCCGGCCGCGGCGGAAGGCGAGCACACCGCAGCAGTTGAGCACGTGGGCCAGGTCGATCGTCGAGCCGGCCGCCTCCGCCGAGGCCCGTGCCGCCGCGTAGCAGTCGAGGGCGGCTTCGAGGTCGCCCGCCGCCTCGTACGTTCGGCCGATCCAGCGCAGGAGCGCGCTCGCGCGGGCCGCGTCCCCCGATCCCCGCAGCCGAGCGAGAGCGGACTCGTAGCGTGTGCGGGCCACCTGGAACCGGCCGGTGCGCTCGGAGGTGCGGGCCTCGTCGATGAGTCCGTCGACGTCGCTTCGGGCGTCGAGGCTCGGCTGCTCCGTCATGGCGGCGGGTGCGTCCCCGTTCGGGCCGGCTCCTCCTGCCTCGGGAGGGCGACCGCGTCACGTTCGCGCGCCTGGGGGGAAGGCGAGCATAGGGCGTCCGGGGCCATCCCGCCAGCGACCCGGCCCGCACGTTTTGCACGGGCCGGGTCGGTCCTTCACCTCATCCGGTCGCGCAGACGTAGCCGGAGAAGTGCTCGATGTCGAAGGCGACGGCGTCGCCGCTCCGGTAGGTCCGGAACGTCTCGACCGGCTCGACGCCGGACTCCGGCTCGCCCGTGAAGTAGACGCCCATGAAGCGGTCCAGGCGGCCAGGGCCGTCGCCGGACGGAGAGGCGGCCGCGAGCCGTGCTTCCGCTCCCGTGCCGAGCACGCGCATCTCGACCGTCGCCGGCTCGAGGAAGCGCAGCCCGTGCGGCGCGAAATCGAACGCCATCACGGCTCCGGCGTGCGCCCGGACGGTGATCTCGACCGGGTGGCTCAACGCTCCGGCCGGCACGATGAAGGTGATCCCAGCTTCCGGGATCTCGAGTCGCCCGCCGAGGGGCCCGATGGTTCCGTGCACGACACGCTCCTGCTCGAGAGGTGTGCGCCGCGCGAGGGCTTCGAAGCCGGGCGCAGGGGGATGACGGAAGAAGGACGTCTCCGTCGCATCGGGCGGGCGCGTCGGCAGGGTGTCTTCTCGACACCCGGTGAGCGCGAGGACCGCGAGCGCCGCGAGGGTGGCGGTCCGAAGAGGGGTCGAACGCATGGCTTTCTCCTCCTACGTCGACGTGGGCTCGTAGGGGGAGCGCATGGCCTTTGTGTCGCAGAGGACGTGCCGCAGAGCGGCGGCCCGGCCGGGGATCGCCCGTGTGTACGGCGTTTTCGGCGGTTTGGCAACGAGATCCTCTTCTCTGCCGCGGGACTCGGCACGGGACGTCCGCTGCCGGTCATCGTCACTTGTTGCGGACCCGGCGGACTCGGGTCAGCTTGCCCGGCAATTGTTTCCGCCCCTCTCGCCCGGAGCTCAGGAGCCATGGCCGAGCCCGCGTACGTCGCCGACATCCGCATCGAACGGGTGAAGGGTCCGCACCGTCACGCCTGGCTGCCTGCGCACGACGGCCCGGTCGAATTCGGCGTTCACGGAGCGATCGCCGAGCACTACGGGGTCGAGCCGGAGCGCGAGATCACCACGACGCTCGACTACGTCATGGCCTCCACGGGCGGCTGACTGACCGGCACCTTCGGAGGCGCGCTGGAGGCGCGCGGGATCGATGCGAGCGAGGGAAGGCTGGTCGGCGAGGTGCGCGGCGAGGTCGGGAAGACCGACGACGGCGTCCTGGTCATCGAGCGCATCCACGTGACCTACCGGTTGAAGGCCGGCGAAGCCGATCGCGAGACGATCGAGCGGGTCCACGGACTGCACGCCGACAAGTGCCCCGTCTACCGCACGCTCAAGGACTCCATCGACGTCACGACGGAGGTCGTGCTGGAGGGCTGACCCGGGGCGACGGTACGCCCGGGTCGACGACGCTCACGCCATCGAGGCCCGGAAGATCCCCTCGATCGAGGCGTTCAGTCCGGCGTCGAAGTCACCTTCGGACTGGCCGGCTTCGAGTCCCTCGACGAGGGCGCGCGAGAAGCTCGCCACCATGCCCGGCTGCCGCGAGAGCCGGGCGTTCGCCTCCTCGCGGGGGTAGCCGCCGGAGAGCGCCACGACCTTGAGAACGTTCGGGTGCTCGATGCACGGCGTGTAGAAGCCGTCCACCTCGGGCAGCGTGAGCTTGAGCATCACCTTCTGGTCGTCATCGAGGGCGCCCAGCCCCTCGAGCAGCGCGTCCCGCAGGAGCCGCTCGGCCTCCGCCTTGTCCGGGCAGTGGATGTCGATCTCGGGCTCCAGGATCGGGGCGAGTCCGTGGCCGAGGATCTGTCGGCCGACGTCGAACTGCTGCTTCGCGATCGCCTCGATCCCCGCCGCGTCCGCCTGCTTGATCACCGAGCGCATCTTCGTGCCGAAGATCCCCTTCGGCTTCGCCCGCTGCAGGGTCTCGTCGAGCCCCGGGATCGGCTTCATGAGCTGGACCCCGTTCTCCTCGGCGGCGAGCCCCTTGTCGACCTTCAGAAAGGGGACGACGCGCTTCTCCGCCCACAGGTACATCGCCGTCGGCTGGTCGTCGACCTCGCGGTCCATCGTGCCCTCGAAGAGGATCGCGCCCAGGATGCGGTCGCCGTCGAACGACGAGCTCGTCACGATGCGTGTCCGCATCCGGTGCACGAGGTCGAACATCTCCTCTTCGCCCTCCCACTCGTGCTCGCCGATCCCGTACGCGGCGAGCGCCTTGGGCGTGCTGCCCCCGCTCTGGTCGAGGGCGGCGATGAATCCGGGTTCGGTCCGGACCTTGGTCAACTGGTCGTCGAAGGTGCTCACGAGCGCGCTCGGGATTCGGGGTGGCGGTGCAGCGGGGGTACAGGAAATCTAGGGCGGGCCGTCGCGGCGCGGGATGGGCGGCCGGGCGCGGGCGCCGTAGGGTCGCGCGGAGCTCGCTTCGTGTACAAGCCTCCCTGGCGCCGTCCGGCGGATTTCGACAGGCTTCGGGCTCGCAATTTCCCCCACAGCAGCCCGACAGCGATGAGCCTCCAGATCACCGGCAAAGTCATCGAGATCCTCCCCGAGCAGTCCGGCGAAGGCCGCAACGGCCCGTGGCGGAAGCAGGAGTTCATCCTCGAGATCCCGGGCCAGTACCCGAAGCAGGTGTGCGTCGTCCAGTGGGGCGACAACATCGACAAGTTCGGCGTGCAGAGCGGGGAGACGGTCACCGCCTCGATCGACATCCAGAGCCGGGAGTACAACGGGCGCTGGTACA
>JANQME010000451.1 GCA_028280205.1 Longimicrobiales bacterium | reverse complement strand
CCCGGTCCGTCGCTCGGCCCACCAGCGGAGTCGCTCGCTGAGCGTCTTCTCGAAGCCGAAGCGGCCCGGCTCGTAGAAGCGCGCTCCGGAGAGCGCCTCGGGCAGGTAGGTCTGGGCCGACACCCCGTCCTCCTCGTCGGGATCGTACACGTACCCGGCGCCGTAGCCCAGCTCCTTCATGAGCTCCGTCGGGGCGTTTCGGATGTGGAGCGGCACCGGTGCCGCGGGTGTGTCACGTGCGCCCCGGAGCGCGGCCTTCCATGCGAGGTACGCCCGGTTCGACTTCGGGGCGGTCGCGAGGTAGATCGTGGCCTGGGCGAGCGCCAGCTCGCCTTCCGGAGCGCCCAGGAAGTGGTACGCGTCGCGAGCGGCGATCGCGGTGGTGAGCGCCGCCGGGTCGGCGAGCCCGATGTCCTCGGAGGCCATGCGCACCAGACGACGAGCGATGTACAGTGGGTCTTCACCGCCGTCGATCATCCGGGCCAGCCAGTAGAGCGCGCCGTCCGGGTCGCTTCCGCGCACCGCCTTGTGCAGCGCCGAGATCAGGTTGTAGTGCTCTTCGCCCGCCTTGTCGTACGCCGCGAAGCGGTGTTGGAGCGCCTCCCCGGCCGCATCGCGGTCCACCGTCCCCCCGGAGCCGACGAGCTGGGCGGCCGCCTCGAGGACGCCCAGTGCCCGGCGCGCGTCGCCGTCCGACATCTCGGCGATGAAGTCGAGCGCCTCGTTTTCCACGGTGAGCCCGAGGGGGGCGAGGCCGGGCGGGGCGTCGAGGGTCTCGCGCAGGATGTCCCGGAGTGCGTCGGCCGAGAGCGGCTCGAGGACGTAGACCGGCGCGCGGGAGAGGAGCGGGCGGACGACCTCGAACGACGGGTTCTCCGTGGTCGCGCCCACGAGGAAGATCGTCCCGGCCTCGACGTGCGGTAGAAACGCATCCTGCTGCGCCTTGTTGAAGCGATGGATCTCGTCGCAGAAGAGGATCGTCCGACGTCCGGTCGCCTGCAGGCGGGCCGCGGCTTCGGCGATGATCTCCCGGACGCGGGCCACCCCCTCGGTGACCGCGCTGAAGGCGACGAAGGCCACCTCGGACTCCGCGGCCAGCAGGCGGGCCAGCGTCGTCTTCCCGCTGCCCGGCGGCCCCCAGAGGATCATGCTCCCGACCCGTCCGGCATCGAGCATCGCCCGCACCGCCCGCCCTTCCCCCAGGAGGTGCTCCTGGCCGCGGAAGTCGGCCAGCGTCCGGGGGCGCATGCGCGCCGCGAGCGGCGCGGCAGAGTCCACCTCTTCCGTCGGCGCCGCACCCGGGCGCGGCGGCTGCCCGCCTCGTGCCGATCCCCGGGTGCCGCCGGCGGTGACGCCCTCCCCGAAGAGATCGAGATCAGACATCCGCCCCCGCCTCCCGTGCCAGCCGCCGGGCTTCCGCGAGAAGCGCCTCGGGCCGATTGAGCTCCGGCTCCTCGAGCACACGCCCGAGCAGTCCGTCCAGGATGCGCCCGAAGTGCGGCCCGGGCCGGAGCCCCAAACGCTTGAGCTCGGTCCCGCCGATCACGAGGTCGCCCACGGTCAGCGGCGGCCTCGAACGGCGCACGGCGCGCGCACGGCGCCAAGCCGCAACCACCGCCTTCGGGGAGCGGTCCGGCTGCCCGCCGAGGTCGGCGTGGGCACGGGCCCGGGCCAGCTCCAGGCGCGCGACCGGCCCGAGCCGAGCCGGGCCGTGACGGGCGAGCCAGCGGCGCACCTCGACCTCGGGGGCATCGGCGTCCGGGAGGGGCACGGCCCCCGCACGGTGGGCGATCTCGTCGGTGAGCACGTTCGACAGGCGCAGCCGCACGAGCAGGGCCGCCGCCTCACTCTGCGCGAGCGGCCGGAGAAGCGCGGCGAGTCGGAGGTACGGTCGGCTCGGCGGGAGTCGGTCGACCGCCGCGAGCACATGCTTCCACGCCGGGCCCGCGCGCACCGCATCCAGCTCGGGGTAGAGCACCGCGAGGGCGCCGCTCTCGGCGTAGAGGTCCAGAGCCGTCGAGGGCATGCGATCCTGACCGAGCACCTTGAGGAGCTCTTCGCGGATCCGCTCCGCGGAGAGCCCCGGCAGTCCGGGAAGCAGCGGTCCGATCGCCTCCCAGGTGCCCTCTTCGATCGTGAGCCCGAAGCGCCCCGCGAAGCGGAGGGCCCGGAGAATCCGGAGGTAGTCCTCGCGGAAGCGGTCGGCCGGAGCCCCCACGGTTCGGAGCCGACGGGTCTCGAGGTCCGAGCGGCCTTCGTACGGGTCACGGAACACCTCTCGTGTCGCGTGCCACGCCACCGCGTTGATCGTGAAGTCGCGCCGCGCGAGGTCTTCCTCGATGGTGTCCGCGAACGAGACCACCGCGTGCCGGCCGTCGGTCTCCACGTCGCGGCGGAAGGTGGTCACCTCGTACATCGTGCCGTCCCGCGCCAGGATTCCCACCGTCCCGTGCTCCACACCGATCGGGACCGTCCGCCGGAAGAGCCGTTGCATCCGGGCCGGTGTGGCGCGGGTCGCGAGGTCCCAGTCGCCGGAGGGCAGGCCGAGGAGCGCGTCGCGGACGGCGCCGCCCACCGTCCACGTCTCGAAGCCGCCTTCCTCCAGCGTGCGTGTGATCCAGCGGACGGCCGGCGGCGCGACCGGCTTCAGGCGGGTCACCCTGCGAGGACGGCGCCGCCGTTCACGTTCAGGACCTCTCCGGTGCAGTGCCGTCCGAGCTCGGAACACAGGAAGAGAATCGGGCCCGCGACGTCGTCGGCCGAGGCGATCCGGCGGATGGGGATCGAGGCCTCCACGGCCCGCCGCGCATCGCCCTCGAGCGCCGAGGCCGACATCTCCGTGTCGATCCACCCGGGGGCGACGACGTTGACGGTGACGCCGCGCGGCCCGAGCTCGACGCAGAAACCCTTCACCAGCGAAGTGAGCGCGCCCTTGGTCGCAGCGTAGTCGGCATGGTATGCCTCGCCCCGCTGACCCGCGGTGCTCCCCACCAGGACGATCCGCCCGTCGTCGCGGATCCGTCGGGCGGCCGCCCGGCACGCATAGAAGATCGAATGGAGGTTGACGTCCAGCGTGCTGTGCCACTGCTCGTCGGACATCTCCGCGAGAGGTACGTCGTCGGAAGGCCAGATCCCATGGTTCCCGACGAAGACGTCGAGTCCGTCGAACTCCTCGTCCGCCCGGCCGAAGAGGGCGTCCACTCCCTCGGGCCGCGCCAGGTTGCCGGGCTCCGCCCACGCCTCGACGCCCAGGGCACGGCACGCGTCGACCACCTCGTCCGCCTCGTCCCGTCGCGCCCGGTATCCGATTCCGACGTTCGCCCCGGCGCGCGCGAGCAGAAGTGCGGTGGCCCGTCCGACCCCCCGCGATCCCCCGGTCACGACGGCCGAGCGGCCCCGCAGGTTGATGAGTCGATCGTCCTGCGCGTTCACGACGACCCCCCGCGCACACGCTCGCCCCGACGCCGGATCATGCCACGCAGCTTCCGGAGCAGGCGCGGCTCCGACGCGAGGGGTGGAGCGGGCAGCGGGTCGAGTCCGTCGATCAGCCGGGACGGGTTGATGCGGCACAGCGTATCCAGCACGGCCCCGTTGTCCCGCTCGGCGAGGGCGTCCCACGCTTCCTGCCGGTAGATGCGCAGCCCCGACCTCCCGTGGAAGTCCGAGCTCAGGTAGTCCGCCATCCCCCACTCGAGGATTCGGAAGGACAGCTCCTCGGCCGCGGTGCCGTACCGCCCGGAGAGCGAGCCGTAGTTGACCTGCAGGAGGGCCCCGACGCTCTTCCACCGGCTCAGGATACCCGGGTTGTCGGGCACGTCGGCGTAGCGCTCGGGGTGCGCGATGATCGGCCGATACCCCTGGTCGACGATCCACTCGAGTACCCGGGTCGTCCCAGGGGGCACCTGGAGGCGGGGCCACTCGATGAGGACGAACGACGTGCCGGCCATCCTCAGCCGGGGGTCGTCGAGCTCGGGCTCGGGCACGTCGATCATGATCTCGTGCCCGCGCAGATACTCCACGGCCGGCAGCGCTTCACGGATCGCCGCCTTCGCCTCGTCGAAGGCGCGGGAGACGTCCGAGAGGCGCTCCTCGAGGGCGGCCGGCTCGAGCGTGAGGCTGGCCCGGATGTGGGGCGTCGTGACCATGCGGTGGATGCCTTCCCCGGCCATCCGCTTCACGGACTCGACGGCTTCGCGAACGGTGCGCGCCCCGTCGTCGACCCCCGGCACGAGGTGGCTGTGGAGGTCGACGAGCGAGGTCGTGTCCGGTTGCGTCACGAGTCCTGCGCTCCGGGAAAGAGCGCCTCCGCGATCGCATCGAGGCCCGCCACCGGGTCGCTCGACTCGAGCGCGGCCTCGGACGCGTACGTGAGGAGCGCATCGGCCGTGAGCAGCTCGAACGCGCTCGCGCGGACCCGTCCGGGGTGGCGGAGCGCGGCCGCGAGACGGTCGGCCGCCGCCCGTGCCAGAATGTCGGTGGGATCCTCGCCGGCTGCCCCGCGATCCGCGGACCCATCCGGGGCGACCGCGGCGCAAGCCTCGTCGATGGCTGCGGCCAGCTCCGCCGGAGGCGCCGGTCGCCGGCCTCGCAGCCACGCGCGACGATCCGTCACTTGGACGCTCCCGCGAGGAGGCCTCGCACCGCCCGGGCCCCGGCCGCCAGCGCTTCGTCCAGCCGCTCCGGATCCTCGACGCCAGCCTGCGCCATGTGCGGGCGCCCGCCGCCGCGGCCGCCGACCACGGCCGCGACCTCGCGCACGACGGCGTCCGCACGCACGCCCCGCGAGATCATGTCGTCCGTCACGAAGGCCAGCAGAGCGCGCTTTTCGCCGGGCATGTCCGCCGCCAACACCGCGACCCCGCTCTCCCCGGCACCCAGAAACGCGTCGCCCCACTTGCGCGCGTCGTCGACGTCCCGCGCCCGCAGGCGGACGCCCCGGTACGAGGCCGCCCCTCCCCCCTCGAGCTCGATCGTCTCGCCGTGCACGACGTCTTCGCCCGCGCCTCCTCCCGCTCGGAGCTCCTCGAGAAGCGCCTCCAGCTCCGACTTCTCGTCCAGGAGCTGCTCGGCGCGCCGCACCAGGTTGTCCGGCTTCGTGCGCAGCACGTCGGCAGCCGAGCGGAGCGAAGCCTCGCGCTCCGCGAGGTGCGCGAAGGCCCCACGAGCCGTGAGCGCTTCGATGCGCCGGACGCCCGCCGCCACCCCGGACTCGCTCACGATACGGAAGAGGCCGATCTCACCGGTCGTCGAGACGTGCGTGCCGCCGCACAGCTCGATCGAAACCCCGGGCACGTCCACGACACGGACGACGTCGGCGTACTTCTCCCCGAAGAGCGCCATGGCGCCCTGCGCGACCGCTTCCTCGTACAGGCGGTGGGAGATCTCGACCGGGTGGTTCGCCCACACGCCCCGGTTCACCATCTCCTCGACCCGCGCCCGCTCCTCGGGCGTCATCGGAGCGCCGTGCGCGAAGTCGAAGCGCAGGCGGTCCGGCGCCACCAGTGAGCCACGCTGGACGACGTGCTCGCCGAGCACGGAGCGCAGGGCCGCATGCAGGAGGTGGGTGGCCGTGTGGTTGCGCACCGTGTCGTTCCGCACGTCGCGAGGGACGGTCGCCCGAACGCGGATCGGCTGATCTCCGGAGGAAGCGAGCTCGCCTTCGACGGCGCCGAAGAGCGCGGTCTCCCCTCCGACCTTCGCCACGCGCCCGACCTCCATCGTCCAGCCGTCTCCCGAGACCGTGCCCCGGTCCGAGACCTGGCCCCCGCTCTCGACGTAGAACGGGTTGTCGCGCAGCACGAGCCCCGCCTCGCCGTCGCCCGTTTTCAAGCGCAAGACGTGCGTGTCGACCTCCAGGCGGTCGTACCCGACGAACGTCTGCTCGCCGTCGGCGAGCGTGGACCACCCCTCGGCGTCGTCCGCACCCTCGGCCCCCGGAGACGACGCCTCGCGATCGGCCCGGGAGCGGGCGCGCTGCGCGTTCAGCGCCGCCTCGAAGCCCTCGACGTCGACGCGGAAACCCCGCTCCTCGGCCATGAGCTGGGTGAGGTCGAGCGGGAAGCCGAAGGTGTCGTAGAGACGGAAGGCCTCCTCGCCAGGAATCGTCCCGCCCTCTCCGGACGCGAGCTCCTCGAAGCGCTCCATCCCACCCTCGATCGTGGCGAGGAAGCGCTCCTCCTCGTCGCGCGTGGCACGGGTGATCGCTTCGCGTCGCTCGACGAGCTCGGGGAACGCCGCTCCCATCACGTCGATCACGGTGTCGACGACGCCCACCAGCGTCGGCTCTCGTCGGCCGAGGAGCCATGCATGCCGGACTCCACGTCGCAGGATCCGACGGAGCACGTATCCTCTGCCCTCGTTCGACGGATACACACCGTCGGAGAGCAGGAAGGCGACGGCCCGCGCATGGTCGGCCAGGACCCGATAGCCGACCCCTTCCTCCGACGCCGGGTCGTACGGGCGTCCGACGAGCTCCGCCACCCGCGCCAACATCGGCTCGAAGAGGTCGATGTGGTAGTTGGAGTCCACTCCCTGGAGAACCGCTGCGATCCGCTCCAGGCCGGCTCCTGTGTCGACACACGGCGCCGGCAGCGGGTGCAGCGCACCCGACTCGTCCCGATCGAACTGCATGAAGACGAGGTTCCAGAGCTCGACGATCCGGCCGGACTCGTTGAGCTCCACGAACTCCTCGGTACTCGTGACCGGCGCCGGATCCTCTCGCAGGTCGTAGTGCAGCTCCGAACAGGGACCGCACGGACCGGTGTCGGCCATCTGCCAGAAGTTGTCCTTGTCGCCCAGCCGGAAGATGCGCTCGGCCGGCAGCCCGATCTCGTCCGCCCACAGCTCGGCCGCCTCGTCGTCCGAGTGGTGCACCGTCGCGTAGATGCGATCGGCTTCGAGGCCGTACACCTCGGTCAGCAGCTCGAACGCGTAGCGGATGGCGTCCCGCTTGAAGTAGTCGCCGAACGAGAAGTTGCCCAGCATCTCGAAGAAGGTGTGGTGCCGGGTGGTGCGGCCCACCTCTTCGAGGTCGTTGTGCTTGCCCCCCGCGCGCACGCACTTCTGCGACGTGACCGCTCGGTCGAAGCCGGGATCTTCCTGGCCCAGGAAGACCCGCTTGAACTGGACCATCCCCGCGTTCGTGAACAGCAGCGTCGGATCGTTCTCCGGCACGAGCGCCGAGCTGGGGCGCACCTCGTGGCTCCGCTCTCGGAAGAAGTCGAGGAAGCGGCTGCGAATCTCGGCGGTCTTCATCGGTGGCTCGGTGCGGGCCGCGTACCGGGGTCGGAGGCGAATCCTGAAGATAAGGGCCCCGAAAGGTTCTGTCGTCCGGGGCCCGGGGTGCAGTCGTGGAAACAGTTGACCCGCATCGCAAACGGCTCCAAAAGAAGAGACCGAGAACCACCGGCACCAGATTTCACCACACTACTTGGACTGTAACCTGTGCAGTAAGCACCAAACGCTCACGAAAGCCCGTGGCGGGCTCACCACGACCCCGGCGATGGCGGCGGGTGTGGCGGACTCACTTCTGGAGTCTACTGAGTAGCGACCGACTGACCGGCGCGTCTGATCTCAGCCTTCAGCACCTCGAGGAAGGTGTGATTCCTTGCTGCCGCGTCCTCAACGATCGTGTCGTAAGAGACGATGTAGATCGGGGTTGGCACAATCTCTCCGTCTTGGCGCTCGATGGGGTGTTCCAAGTAGTAGAGGTGCTGGCCCCGTGAAAAGAGCGGCTTCCACTGACGACTTCTTAGGTGCCGTGCCAAGTCTTCGCTCACGTCAACAATGCCGAAGTACCACATCCGCTCGATATTCGGACAGTAGTCGGCGAGACGCGTTGCGCGATCAACCAACTGACTGATGACGTAGGTGTTCTCCTTCTTGTCCGCGCCACGCTTCTTGACCTCTGCGACGGCCACATCCACCGGATGCGAATCGTCGGGATCTGCGGAAAAGATCATGGAGATGTCTGGCTTCTCCGGTTGCCCCTTCTCGTCTTCCAGGGTGATCGCGGAGATGACCTCCTCCATCTTCTTGTCGCTGAGAATGGTCCTGAAAGACATGAACTTGTCGTCCAAGAGCCACGCATTGTTCCGATACACGTCTTCCCTCATACCCTGTCCCTCAAAGACCTCAAACCTGGGCACGATCAGGTTGTGGGCGGTGCTCTCGGGGTCTTCCGGCGACAGCCCTCTGAGCCTTTGAATGGTGATGGCCCTGTATAGGACGTACTCGGTAAGCGTTCGTGACGAGAGGTCCAGCGATTGCTGGAAGGTCGCATCATCGAGCTTGTCGGCCTCTAAGACCTTCTTCTGCTTCTGAAAGAACCGGCGCTGAGCGGTTTCGAGGGCGTCATCCCTAGCTACGATGCCTACGGTGGTATCCTCGAAGAGCCCAACGAGGTGCGGGTAACGATTCTCGAAGTCTTCCCGCGTCTTCTTGTTTCTCGTTTCGATCTGGGGCAGTTCAGCGTTCAGCACCGCGCCTAGCTCCCGTCGGAGGGTGCGGAACAGGTCTTCCTGTGATAGCTCCTCCGGCCACACGAGTTTCTGGCGGCCATGATCGGTCCGTCCAACGAACAGGGGCGAGTCGAACAAGACCGTGACGGAATACCCGGCCGGGACCGCCTCAGGCTGTATCAAGGGTATTGGGTGGGTGCGACCATCCACCGACACCGCGGCCAAGACACGGGCCTGCGAACCAGCGTCCCGGATAGAATAGGACATCGCGATAGTGCCGTGGTCCTCAAACATCCCCGCCCCGGACCAGGTGAAGACCTTCTCCCTGAACTCTGGCAGGTCTTCTGCGGTCAGCACGCAGTCGGATGACGTGAGCGCGCCCTGAGCCTGTTGTACGGGCCGCTCAAGCGAGATGGAGACACGAAAGTCCTCGCCCTTCCTCTTCTTCTCTTGGAGAAGCGGCAGGAAGTGCTCCACGATCTGGTCCTTCAGCACCGAGGGAACAACGTCGCTGAAGGCGCTCAGGCGGCGCTTGGAAAAGGCACTGAACTTCAGTACCGCGCCCGTCTGTGGAGGCCCAGCCCCGTCCGAATCACCAACTCTATGCTTCTCCACGCTCGTCGACCCGCTCGTGAACACGAAGAACCTCTGCTTCCCGTCCCCGAACACACTTTCCACTTCAATCCTGTCGAAGTACTGCAGGTAGACGAGTCTGCCGACCCCCTTGTGATAAGGGTCACCAGGAGCCTTGATGCGGGCGAACGTGTCGTACCGCTCGTCGGTGAAGCCGACGCCATCGTCCGAGATCGTGATCTCGAGCATATCCGGAGAGATACCGCCCGCAGATACGATACGGATCGACACCTCGCTGGCTCCGGCATCGAAGGCGTTGGCCAATGCCTCAAGGTAGACCTGGATGAAAGCCGCCCTCGGATGAAACAGGCGGGACGCGTATTGAGTCTCGATCTCCATCCGGAAGCGTTTGTGGCGAGTCTGTGGGCAGGACCACTCCAACATACCGACGTCCCTAGCCGACTTGCAGCCTCGAAGGCCACGCCGCCACCCTGAGGGGTAGACTAGATTCAAACTGTATCACTACCCCCGCTGCGGGCCGCCGCGCGGGATCAGTCCAGGTCCGCCGCCGCCTCGTCTTCGGAGCCGTCTCCTTCCTCCGCCGTTCCCGGCATCGGGGGCAACCCGAGCACCTCGCGCAGCCGCACCTCGATCTCGTCCGCGATGTCCTGGTTCTCGGCCAGGAAGGCCTTCGAGTTCTCCTTGCCCTGCCCGAGTCGGAGATCGCCGTAGGAGAACCACGAGCCCGACTTCTCGACGACCCCCTGATCGACGCCGAGATCGATGAGCAGACCGGTGTGGCTCACCCCCTCGTTGTACTGGATGTCGAACTCGGCCTGCTTGAACGGGGGCGCGCACTTGTTCTTCACGACCCTCACCCGGGTCCGGTTCCCGACGACGTCCTGCCCATCTTTGATGGCCCCGCTCCGCCGGATGCCGAGCCGCACGGACGCGTAGAACTTGCGCGCCCGGCCCCCCGAGGTCGTCTCCGGACTCCCGAACATCACACCCACCTTCTCGCGGATCTGGTTCGTGAAGATCACGGACGTGTGGGAGCGGTTCACGGCGCCGGTGAGCTTGCGCAGCGCCTGGCTCATGAGCCGGGCCTGCAGGCCGACGTGGGAGTCGCCCATTTCGCCCTCGATCTCGGCGCGGGGCACGAGTGCGGCGACCGAGTCGATCACGACGACGTCGATCGCGTTGCTCCGGATGAGGACCTCGGCGATCTCGAGCGCCTGCTCGCCCGTATCCGGCTGCGAGACGAGGAGGTTGTCGACGTCCACGCCCAGCTTGCGTGCGTACCCGACGTCCAGAGCATGCTCGGCATCGATGAAGGCTGCGATCCCGCCCTTCTTCTGTGCGTTCGCGATGACCTGGAGACAGATCGTCGTCTTCCCCGACGACTCCGGGCCGTAGATCTCGCTGATGCGCCCCCTGGGCATCCCGCCGATTCCGATGGCGGCGTCGAGGTTCATCGCGCCGGTCGAGATCGCCTCGATCGCGACGCGCCCCCCGTCCTGGCCCATGCGCATGATCGCGCCCTTCCCATAGGAGCGTTCGATCTGGGTCAGCGCGGTGTCGAGCGCCTTCTCCTTCTGCTTCGCCGCCTTCTCGTCCATCTGGGCCGTCGCCATCTCGCCTCCGGTGAGCGGAACGCCCCTCCTCCGGGGGCGTGCGGAATCCTATGGTACACGACCCGAAGAGAAGGCGAAAGTCCCGCTGTCCCGCCCCCGGGTCGCGCACGGGATCATAGACGGTCCGGCGGGACGGCGGAATGTCGCCGGGGGAACCGCCCCCCGGGACGACGGGTTGAGCCCCCCGAACCCCGGCGGCCCGCGCCGGGAAGCCTCGAAGCGCACGTCGGAATACGCACGCCATGACGAAGGCCGGGGAGTACGACATCGTGTCCATCGGCGGGGGAACCGCAGGTCTGGTGGCGGCGGCCGGCGGGACGTATCTCGGGGTACGCTCCGCGATCGTCGAGCGCGCCGCGCTGGGCGGCGACTGCCTCTGGACCGGATGCGTCCCCTCCAAGGCGCTCCTCGCATCCGCACGGCTGGCCCACGCGATGCGCGACGCCGGGCGCCTCGGTCTCACCGCGGCCGCGCCTCGACACGCCTTCGCCGAGGTGATGGCGCGCATGCGGGCAGCCCGCGGAGTCGTCGAGCATCACGACGACCCGCAACGTTTCCGCGACATGGGTGTGGACGTGCACTTCGGCTCCGCACGCTTCCGCTCGCCGGCCGAGGTCGAGGTCGAAGGCGTCGGCACGATCCGCGCCCGGCGTTTCGTGATCACCACGGGAGCGCTCCCGGTCGCTCCTCCGATCCCGGGCCTGGAGGAGGTCGGTTACCTCGACCACCACTCCTTCTTCGAAACCGACCACCTACCGGAGCGGGTCGCGGTGCTCGGCGCGGGCCCCATCGGGCTCGAGCTCGCTCAGGTGATGTCCCGGCTCGGGGCCCGGGTGACCGTCCTCGAGATGGCGGACCGCATCCTTCCCAAGGAGGACGAGGACGTCGCCGCGGCGCTCCTCGAACTGCTGCGTGCGGAGGGCATCGACGTCCGTCTCGGCGTGAAGGTCGTATCCGCGGCTGCAGCCGAAGGAGCCAAGGCGCTCACCACGGAGGCGGGCGAGCGCGTCGTGGTGGAAGAGATCCTCGTGGCCGTCGGTCGCCGCCCGGCGCCCGACGGGCTGGAGCTCGAGCGGGCCGGCGTGAGGACGGAACGCGGTGCCGTCGTGGTCGACGACACCCTGCGCACGACGTCCTCCCGAATCTGGGCCGCCGGAGACGTGACCGGTGGGCTCCAGTTCACGCACGTCGCGGATGCGATGGCGAAGGCGGTGCTGCGCAACGCGCTGGTGCCGGGCTCCACGCGGGTGAAGTGGGAGAACGTACCGCGGGTCACCTACACCGACCCCGAGCTCGCGCACGTCGGGCTCTCGCAGACGGAGGCGGAGGCCCGCGGGGGCACGACGTACACGTACGGATTCGACGACCTCGACCGCGCGATCGTCGACGCCGAGACCCGAGGCTTCGTGAAGATCTCCGCGGATGGGAAGGGGCGGATCCTGGGCGCGACGGTCCTCGGCGCGCACGCCGGCGAGCTCCTCATGCCGCTGGTTCTGGCGAAGACGCACGGGCTCGGCCTCTCCGACGTCTCGAACACGATCTTCCCGTACCCGACGATGGTCGAGGGCGTGAAGCGGACCTCCGACGCGTATCAGCGCACACGACTCGAGGGCCTCGGGGGCACGGTCCTGAAGAAGGTGATCTCGTGGCGGAAGTAGGGGGATCCGGACGGGGCGCCCTCCTGCGCTTGGCCGTGCTCGCCGCGCTTCTCGCGGCCGGCGCGCTCGCGGCGGCGTTCACACCGCTCGGGGAGTATCTGAGCCGCGACGGGATCGGACAGGCGATCGAGTGGCTCCGAGGCTCGCGCTGGGCGCCCGTCGTCTACGTGTTCGTCTACGCGGCCGCGACAGGTCTCGCGATTCCGGGCTCGGTGCTCACGCTCGCGGGTGGCGCGATGTTCGGGGTGGTATGGGGCACGGTCTACACGACGATCGCCGCCAACATCGGAGCGAACCTGGCGTTCGGCGTCGGGCGCTTCCTGGGCCGTGACGGGGTGCGGCGTCTCGCCGGAGACCGCCTCGACGCGCTGGACCGCGCGACGTCGGAGCACGGCTTCCAGGGACTGCTCACGCTGCGCCTCATCCCCGTCGTCCCGTTCAACGCCCTGAACTTCGGCTCGGGGCTGACCTCGATCGGCTGGGGAACGTACGCGCTCGCGACCGCGATCGGGATCTTCCCCGGGACGCTCGTCTACACGATGTTCGCCGACGCGCTCCTCGCCGGGTCTCGGGAGGCCTCGCGTGACGCGCTCCTCCGTGTCCTGTTCTCGGGAGGCCTTCTCGTGCTCCTCTCCTTCCTTCCGGCGATCGCGCGACGGCTGGGGATCCGCCTCCCCGGCGGCTCCACGGCGAGTGCGTCGATCCTGCTCGGCGCGACGGCGTTCGGGCTCGCCGCCGCACCATCGGCGGCGCAGGAGGTGCCCTCGCACGAGGCGTTCACGGAAGTGCTCGAGGAAGTCGTGCGGCTGCCCGCCGTCGACTACGGCCGGCTCGTGGAGCTCCGGGACGACCTCGACGCCTACCTGGCCACGCTGGCCGGGACCGACCCCGGGGCGCTCGCCGCGGCGGAGCGCGAGGAGCGGCTCGCCTTCTGGATCAACGCCTACAACGCCTGCATGCTCAGGCTGGTGGCCGACCACTACCCCATCCGCAAGGACGGCGGCCTCTTCGCGCGCATCCGCAATGCCGTCGCGGGCCGGCCGGACAACTCGGTATGGCAGATCCCCGACGTCTTCACGGTCGAGCACTGCGGCGTGGCGGGCGAAGACCGATCGCAGGACGAGATCGAGCACGAGATCATCCGGCCGATGGGGGAGCCCCGCATCCACTTCGCGGTCAACTGCGCCGCGCTCTCCTGCCCGGCCCTCCGGCCGGAGGCGTACCGACCCGAGATGCTCGACGAGCAGCTCGACCGGGCGGTCCGGGCGCTGGTGGACGACGAGCGGCACTTCCGCATCGAGGGCTCCACCGTCCGGCTCAACCGCGTGCTCGACTGGTTCGGCGACGACTTCGGCGGAGAGGACGGGCTGCGCACCTTCTTCGCGCCGTACGTGCCCGAAGAGACGGCCGAGCTGCTCGCCGACCCGTCGACCCGAGTCGAGTACTTCGAGTACGACTGGACGCTGAACGACACGGGGAGCTGACGCGCGGCGTGGGATCTCCTTCGTGGGGACGGCCCCCCGCCTCCGGAGCACTCTCGGTGGTCGTGCCGACGCTGAACGAGGAGGCCCGCCTCGGAGGCCTGCTGGCCGACCTCGCCCGCCTGGGCACGCTGGTGCGCGAGGTCGTGGTCGTCGACGGGGGCTCGGAGGACGATACGGTCGCCGTCGCGCGCGCGGGTGGCGCGACGGTCCTCGAGACCCCCCCGGGTCGGGGCGCCCAGCTCCTCGCCGGCGGACACACCGCTGCGGGCGACTGGATCCTCTTCCTGCACGCGGACTGCCGGCTCACGTCTGCGGCCGCCGACGCGATCCGGAGCTTCCTGGAGCGCGCGTCGCGCAGCGAATTCGCGCACTTCGAGTTCTCCCTCGACCTGCCGGGCTTCTTCGGCCGCTTCATCGAGCTCGGCCAGCGGCTGCGCGAGTCCCTCTTCGGTCTCGTGTACGGCGATCAGGGACTCCTCGTCTCCCGCGCGCTGTACGGGCGCGCCGGAGGCCATCCGGAGTGGAACGTCATGGAAGACATCGGCGTCGTCGACCGTCTCCGGGCCCACGGCGGACCGCGCATGCGACTCCC
>JANQME010000365.1 GCA_028280205.1 Longimicrobiales bacterium | reverse complement strand
CCCAGAGGTCTTCCCCGATCAGGACCACATCGGAGGCGCCGTCCAGCTCGTCGCTCGCGTCGAGCACGCGCCCGAAGAGCGGCCGAGCCCGAAGAACCTCGAACGAGGAGGCCGTGATCTCGGCGGCGAGGACCGGAGGAGCACCGGACTCCGCGGCGTCGAAGTTGACCGAGTAGGAGCGCACCGCGCCGATCGACTCGAGCGACCGCAGGTCGCTCCACCGCTCGAGGTCGTGAAGCGACGACAACACCGGGTCCTGGAGCTCCACGTCGTAGTGCCGCACGCCGACGACGCGGTGGCCCTCGGGCACGGGAAGGTCACTGAAGATGACGTCCAGGGCGTGGAGGAGGCCGAGCGATGCCGGGATTCCGAGGCCCAGAGCGAACACCGCGACGATCGTGACGAGCGGCTGCTTGGCCAGCATTCGGAGGCCGAGCTTCGCGTCCAGCCCGAGCCCGTGGGTGACGACCCGGCGCAGTGCCGAGGCCCAGACGGCCCAGATCGAGCCCACCGCGTTCCAGGCGTATCGGCGGATCGCTCGGCCCCGCCGTTCCCCCCGCTCGATGTCTCGGACGAAAGAGTCGTCCAGATCCGCGGCGATGAACGGTGCATCGGGCCCACGAATCAGAGCCCGGAGGAGTGCCCGCAAGAAGCGGGGCGGGGACGTGCGTTCCCTGCGATCGGGGGTCACGAGCCCTCCGCGAGCCGGTCCAGCTCGGGGATCAGCCCACCGGCCATCGTCTGGATCGTCTCGTAGGACTCACGCAGGTCTCGTGCGCCTTCGGGGGACAGGCGGTAGTACTTCCGGGGCCGGCCGGCGCGGCCCTGAGGCGACTCGGTCCGAGACCGGACGAGCCCACGCTCCTCGAGGCGCCCGAGGGTCGTATAGATCGCGCCGATGGAGGCGGCTCGGCCCGTCCGATCTTCGATGTTCTCGCGGATGGACACGCCGTAGGCCTCACCCCCGAGCTGCAGCACGGAGAAGAGGAGGAGCTGTTCGAACGAGCCGAGGAGGGGCATCGGAGGTTTGGCTCCGGGGTCGGCGTGGCAATAAAGAACGACAATGTAGTTAAACTTTCGACTCCGCAAGTCTACACGGACCGCAGAGCCGCCACGGGCTCCACCTGGGACGCCCGCTTAGCCGGGATCGCACCAGCGGCGATCGCCGTCAGAAGCGTCGCGAGCGAGACGGTCCAGAAGACCGCGGGGTCGAGCGGGTCCACCTCGAAGAGGATCGACCTCAGCCCACGCGTGAGCACGACCGCAGTGAGCACGCCGATCCCCGTACCGACGCCTGCGAGCAGGGCGACCTCCCGCAGAATGAGCCCGATCACCTGACGTCGCTCCGCACCGAGGGCGGTGCGCACCCCGATCTCCGGCACTCGGCCGTGGACGATCTGCGAGGTCACGCCGTACACGCCGACGATCACGAGGACCAGCGCAACGAACGCGAAAGCCGCCATGATGAGCATCGCGAGGCGCTCCCTCCCGACCATCGCCGTGAAGTCCTCCTTCAGTGGGTGGGGCCGGTACAGAACCAGATCGGGATCGACCGCCGCCAGGGCGGCCCGCGCTCCGGCGACGACCGGGGCCGACCGCCCATCGACGGAGACGAGGTAGGTGAGCGCCCAGTTGCGGTTGTCGGCGATCTGATCGTGAGGGAGGTACACGATGGGGACCGTCCGCCCGCGTGCATCGAACGGGACGTCCGCGACGATCCCGACGATCTCGAACGTGCGCCCTCGGATATCGATCCACCGGCCGATCGGGTCGGTCTCCGCATATCGCTCGGCGACGGCGCCCTGGCTGATGACCGCGACCCCGGGTGCTCGACCGTCGTCGGTCGCGCGGAAGGGTCGCCCTCGGAGGACGGTGAGTCCCGAGGCCGCGAAGAAGTCGCCCATGACCACGCGCACGTCCGCGATCCCCCGAGTGCTCCCCTCGTGGTCTTCGGGTAGGTCGAGTCGGCGGTAGCCCCACGGGTGGTATCGCTGCCGCATCGGCAGCCAGTCCGTCGCGCCCGCAGCGTGTACGCCCGGGAGGGCGCTGATTCGGGCCTGGAAGTCTGCGTGGATCTCGATACGGCGCTCGGGCGTGACGTACCGCGCATCGGGAAGGTTGACGCCGAAGGCCACGACGCCGTCCGGGTCCATTCCGAGTGGAATGCTGCGCAGATTGCGATAGCTCTTCGCCGAAAGCCCTGCACCGGCCACGAGCACGACGGCTGCGGCGAGCTGGACCACGATCAGGGCACGACCGACCGAGCGGTGGCGTCGACCTGTTACCGCCGGCGGGCCGGTGAGCGCGTGGTCCCGTCTCGAACCACCCGTCAGCGGCGGCAGGGCGGGCGCGGACCCGAGAAGGAGTCCGGAGCAGAGCGTCAACACGAGCGAGCCGAGCACGATGCTGGGGTCCATGGAAAGCTCCCCCATACGGGGCAGTCCATCGGCGCTGAAGCGAGACAGCGAGAGGAGCATCGACCTGCCCAGGCCAAGGCCGATCATCCCCCCCGCACCCGCGATCAGCGCGCCCTCCACGGCGCCCGGCACGAGGAGGTCTGTGCGGGTGGCTCCCAGCGCGTGGCGCGTTGCGAGCTCCTGCCGGCGCCCGAGTCCGCGTGCCAGGAAGAGATTCACTACGTTCACCCAGGCGACCAGCAGTAAAAACGCAGCCGTGGCCATGACCGTCCACAGTGTGATGTCGGTGCTTCCCAGCACCTCGGTTCGGAGCGGCACGAGGCGGATGCCGAGGCCGTATGGCCCGGCGATGTCGCGAGGCAGCGCGGCCGCGAAGGCGTCGACTTTGGCCTGTGCCTCGGACAGACTCGTTCCGGGGATCAGGCGTGCCACCGCCCCGAGGTTGTTGTTTCTCCATTCCCCCGGCCGCGACCCGTTCGCCGCGGGTCGCATGTCCATGAGCTGCCAGACATCGGCGTCGAAGAGCGGACCTCGAAACCCCGGTGGCATCACGCCCACGACCGTGTGGGCGACACCGTCCAGGAGGATGGAGCGTCCCGCGATTTCCGGGTCGGCTGCCGCCGCAGCCCTCCAGGCCCGATGGCTCAGCACGACGACGGCCGAGCCCTCGTCCTCCGCCGTGAAGGTTCGACCGAGGGCGGGCGCGACGCCGAGCACGTCGAAGTAGGCGACGCTGGAGGGAAGGACGGAGACGCGCATCGGGACGTCACCCTCGGTCCAATCGGCGCCCAGCTCGCGGTACGCGTACACCGCCGACAGCTCCTGGAACGCGCCCGCCTCGGTCCTCAGAGCGTGGAGGTAGGGGCTCGAGAGGAACTCGCGAATGCGGAGGTCCGGCTGCCTGTGATCCGGGCGGTGCAGATAGAGCCGCACGAGCTGATCGGGAGCCTCGTACGGCAGCGGCGAGAGGACGACCGATTCGAGAAGAGCGTACGCTGCGGTGACCGCCCCGACGCCCAGGGCGAAGGTGCCCATGGCTACGGCTGTGAATGCGCGACGGCGCGCGAGGGTTCGAACGCCGAGTCGGAGATGGCGCCCAGTCGCGTCGAGCCATCCGGGCTTCGACCGACGGTCGTGTGAGATGCTTGCGGCGGTCATTGGGCTCTCCACTCGGCGAGCGCGTCCGGCATCCCGTGCACGATCGCCGACAGGATGTCGACCGGCTTCACGCTCGTGACCGCCATCCGTTGCGCTTCGCGAGTGAGGACCCGGTACAGCTCCGGTCCGACGTGAACCGGCTCATTGAACTCGTCCCGTCGAGCGATGGGCTGCGGACCGTCGAGGCGCGAGATGTCTACGCCGAGGGCGCCCAGCACGACGGTGACTGCGTCGCCTTCGGGTGTCTGCGCCAGGCTGCGGAGCAGATGATCGAGGCTGAGCACCATGGGGTCGGCCGCCCGGGCGATGTCGGCCGCGCGGCGGACGGCGCGACGGGCCGAGCCGCTGTAGCGGAAGAGCGCCATCTCTTCGACGAGGCCGCGATCGGCCGGCGGTCCGATCTCGAGGGACTCCACGATTTCCTCGAAGAGGTCGTGGTCTCGCTCGCCGTCGACCGACTCGAACGAGAGATCCAGCGTCCGGTCCTCGCACTCCACGAAGAACCGCACCACGTGCCAGGTCACGTCACCCGAGGTGCGGGTGCCTGTGAGCCGCCGGGCAGCGCGTCCTCCGTACGTGGCCTCCTCGGACCGCGGGTCGTCGAGCTGAGCGAGTTGCTCCTTCAGAGCCTGCCGCGCGAGGCGACGGGTGTTCGGATCGTCCTCCTTCGGCGTCCAGAGGAGGATGCACCGACGGGCGTGCGGCTCTTCATCGGACGCGAGCCGCAGCACCTCGTCGAGGCTGTTCCGCAGCTCGGGGACGGACTCGACCCAGGTGACCGGAACGTGAAGCGTCAGCCCGAGGTCCGCCTTCCTCACGCGTCGCGTCGAAGGAGGCATTCCTTGCCGGGCTTCGAGGTGCCGAAGCGCGGTTACGTACGACTCGCCCGTCTTGGCCATGCGGGCGCGGACCAGCTGCTTGAACCGCTTGCGCGCTGTCATGTCAGTCCCCGGCGGCTCGGGATCGTCCCCCCAGCGGATCCACCCGAGCGGGTGACTGAGATGTCAGCGCCTCGAGGAATCCGTTTTCCCCTTTGCCTCGCGAGTGCGGACCCTGCCGGGGTGGGTCGGCCGAGGTTCGGCGTGAAGCGCGCCGTAGGAGCATGGATAGGGGCGGGCGTCGCGCTCCGCAACGACCACGACCGCCCGGACCTCGCCGTTGCCTGTTTAACTACAGTGTGATATAATCAGCGCGGGGGAGACCGGCTGGAGGTCGGTTCCCGATTCCGAACGGAGGCCACGCGTGGGCTACCTTGGCGAGTTCGAGCAACTCATCCTCTTCTCCGTGCTCGACCTCGGCGACGACGCATACGGGGTCTCGATTCGCGAGAATATCGAGGAACGGACGGGTCGGGAGGTATCCTCCGGGGCCATCTACACCGCGCTCGGTCGGCTGCAGGGTCGGGGGTTCGTCTCTTCACGCGTCGGCGAGCCCACCGAAGGGCGCGTGGGACGCCCTCGAAAGTTCTATCGCGTGGAGCCTGCCGGTGCGCGCGCCCTCCGATCGACCTACGAGACGGTGCAGGCCATGGCGGGGGGGCTCCTTCCCAAGCTCATCGAGTTGGCGGAGTCCTGAACGTGCCTCGGCGACCGTCCCGTCCGCCCGGGATCCTCCGGTGGCTCGCCGCCCGGCTCGTACGGGGTGCGGAGGCACCCTATGTGCTGGGGGATCTGGATGAGGCATGGGGCCGCGACGTGGGGCGTGGGCTCACACGATTCCGCGCTAGCCGGCGCTACCTGCGCAACACCCTCGCCTCCGCGTGGAGTCTTGCCCGTCCTCCGCGGATCGGTGTCTCTCTGCTCGACCTCAAGCTCGGTCTCCGCATGTTGAGGAGGCAGCCAGCGCTCACGGGCGTAGCCGTCTTCGCGCTCTCCGCGGGGATCCCGGTGGGGATGATCCCCATCCATCTGGCTCAGGTCTTCTCGGCCGAGCTTCCCTTCGATGAAGGGGACCGCATCCTGCGGATCCAGACCGTGGACCTGGAGCGCTCGCGCGCGATGGAGCGGCAGCTCCGCGACTATCGCCTCTGGCGTGAGGAGCTCGAGAGCTTCGTCGAGTTGGGCGCTGCGAGCGCAGAGACGAGAAACATCGGCGCCGAAGAGGGAAGGGCTTCACCTGTCCGTGGTTCGGCCATGACGGCTTCGCTCTTCGAGCTGTTGAGGGTCGCTCCCCATCTCGGGCGTCCGCTCCACGAGGCGGACGAGGTGCCCGGGGCGCCCGACGTCGTCGTGATCAGCCACGACCTGTGGACGTCCCGCCTCGCGGGGGCTCCGGACGTGATCGGACGCAGGATCCTCGTTGGCAGTGTCCGACACGAAGTCGTGGGCGTCATGCCCGAGGGCTTCCTCTTCCCGCACCGGGACCACTTCTGGATCCCGTTCCGGGCGGATCCACTTCGGCACGACTGGGGCTCGGGTCCATGGGTGGGCGTCTACGGACGCCTGGCCGAAGGGGTCACGATCGCGCAAGCGAATGTCGAGCTGAACGCCATCAGCCTCCGCCTCGCGACGGAGCAACCCGTCACGCACGGGTCGTTGAGCGCACGGGCCTCCCTCGTGGCCGGCAGCGATGTCCTTGCCAGTCCGATGTTCTGGGTTCTGCAGTCTCTTGCCCTGCTGCTCCTCGTCATTGCGTGCGGGAACGTGGGGATTCTCATCCTCGCTCGAACGGCGACGCGTCGGGGTGAGATCGCCGTGCGCACGGCGCTGGGTGCCAACCGCGCACGCATCGTAGGGCAGCTCTTCACGGAAGCGCTCGTCCTCGCGGTTCTCGGAGCCGGCTTCGGACTGATGACGGGCGACTTCGTCGCCACCCGGATCGAAGCGGCCCTCGGGCCGCAGGACATGCCCTTCTGGCTCGACCTCGGGGTGACCTGGCATACGGCGCTCACGGCGCTGGGACTCGCAACCCTGAGCGCGGGTGTCGCCGGTGTGCTGCCCGCCCTCAAGGCCACGAGCCGGGGCGTGCAGGGCAGCCTCCAGCGTGCGTCGGCCGGGGTCTCGGGCATCCGCTTCGGTGGATTGGCCACGCTGCTCATCGTGGCCGAGGTCGCGCTGGCCACGACCTTTCTCGCGATCGGCGGGCAGATCATACCGAGCGTGCTGCAGGACCCCGAAGACGGCATGGCGATTGCGCCCGACGAGTACCTGACGGCGACGCTGCAGCTCCCCTTCGGTGCTTCCGGGTCCGCGGTCGTGGAGGAGGATACGACGGCCTATCGGACGCGCGTGCGCACGGCCCAGGGAGAGCTGCTGCGTCGGCTCTCGGACGAGTCCGGTGTCCGTGGCGTGGCGCTGGGATCGCGTCTGCCGGGCGAAGACCACACCTCTACCGTGGTGGAGGTGGAAGGCGCGGACGAGGGATCGTTCGAGGTACGGATCGCGTCCGTCCATATCGACTTTTTCCGTGCTCTCGGACAAGCACCCGTTTGGGGGCGTGGCTTTAACCGGGCCGACGTCGTCGCCCTGCAAGGAGATGGCCGGACGGCCGTCGTCGTCAACGAGTCGTTCGTCGAGGACGCCCTTCGGGGGCGTGACCCCGTCGGACAGCGCGTCCGCCTGTGGGTGCCCGAGGATGAGGAGCCGCGGCCCTGGCTCGAGATCGTGGGCGTCGTGGGGCACCTGGGCATGAACGAGATGAACCCGGATCGCGACGCCGGTCTCTACCTGCCCGTGGCGCTCGGTGAGCTGAACCCGGTTCGGCTGGCGGTCCATCTGGGTACGGACCCGGTCTCCTTCATCCCCGAGCTGCGCAGGATCACGGCTTCGGTGGACGCCGACGCGATCATCGAGGATCCCATGACCGTGCCGGATCTCGTCCGGGCCTCCGACGTTCGCGTCGGCTGGTTCTGGAGCGGAGTACTGGCGACGGTGATCGCCGCCGTAGCCGTCGTTCTGTCCGCCGCCGGACTCTTCGCCCTCGTTTCGTTCACCGTCTCGGAACGAAGGCGCGAGATCGGCATCAGGACCGCGCTGGGCGCGCAGGTGCAGAGCATCGTAACCGCGATCGGGCGTCGTGCCTTCGTTCAGCTCACGATCGGTGTGATCGCCGGGCTCCTCCTCCGCGGCGTCTTGGATCTCGAGCTCTCCCTGGCCGACGACCCTGCCATACACGAGATCGGTCAGGTCACACTGCTCGCCGTCGCCTCGCTGGCAACCATCGGGACCGGACTGATCGCCTGCCTGCCCCCGCTGCTCCGGGCGCTGAGGATCCGTCCGATCGAGGTACTCAAAGAGGTCTGACGCGGCGCGGCTTCCGACTACCCCTCCCTGAGCACCCGCGCCGGATCGAGCCGACTCACCCGGGCCGCCGGAAGGAAGCTGGCTACCCCGGCCACCACAGCCAGGATCACGACCAGCGCGGTGAGCGTGGTGGGATCGTACGGATTGATGCCCCAGATCATCCCCCGGATGACACGTCCGACCCCGACCGCGACGACCGCGCCCGCCGCCAGCCCCGTGAGCGCGAGACGCACACCACCGATGCCGACGGCCCAGGCGGCTCGCCCCGGGCTCGAGCCGAGCGCCATGCGGACGCCCATCTCGGTGCGTCGCTCGAGCACCTCGTGCGCGACGATTCCGTAGAGACCGATCCCGGCGAGCAGGAGTGCGAACGCGGCCACGAGCAGGAGAAACGACGCTTCGAGGCGCTGTCGGGCGAAGGCGCCGCTCATGACTTCCCCGAGGGACGAGATCCGGGCGACGGGGAGCATGGGGTCGAGGGTTGCGAACACCTCCCGGGCCTCGGTCGCGAGGTCGATCGAGCCGCTCGTGCCGCGGATGATCCAGCTCGGCGGGAACGACGTGTGGACCTGGCGCAGAAGGTGGTCGCCGGTCTGGGCGGCCGGGACGTAGACCGTGGGTGTCTCCCATACGGGCTGTGTGTTGGTGCCCCAGCCCGCGGCCTGCTGGACGTTGCCCACCACACCCACGACGGTGATGGGCTCGCCGCCGAAGAACCCCTCTTCGATGCGGCGGCCAACGGCGTCGCGACCCCCGAGGTTGGCCGTGACCCAGGCCTCGTTCACCAGAGCCACGCGGGCGGCACCCACTCGATCCTCGTCGCCGATGGCGCGGCCCCGGACGACGGGGATCCGGAGCGTCTCGACGTAGCCGGGCGTGACGTACACGAAGTTGGTGAGGCGGAGGCGCTCCTCACCCGCGGGTCCGATGCGCGTGTTGAGCGCCCGCTCGTAGGGCAGGGTGAGTGATACGGCGGCGGACGCGACGCCCGGGATCCGTCGGATCGCCTCCAGGCTCCGGTCGAACAGCCGATGCACCGCCTCGGCGTCGGCGTATCGCGCGTCGTCGAGCGAGAACTGCGCGATCAGGACGTCATCGGCGTCGAAGCCCGGACTCAGGCCCTCCAGGTGCTCGTAGCTCCGGACCAGGAGGCCGGAGACGAAGAGCAGGACCGTCACCATCGCCACCTGCCCGACCAGGAGCAGCTTACGCAGTCCGTGGCCGCTCTGACCGACGATCCGTGAACCACCCACCAGAAGCCACCGAAGCTGTGGACTCCGCGCCTGCACCACCGGCATCAGACCGAAGACCGCGGTGACGAAGGCGGTGATCGCTATCGCCGCGAGGACCGTTCGCCCGCCGACCGCGATCTCCGGCCAGAGACCAAAGTCGGACC
>JANQME010000357.1 GCA_028280205.1 Longimicrobiales bacterium | reverse complement strand
GCGGGCTCGTTTGGAGACCGACCGGGCGGAACCGCTGCACGCGCTCGAACGCTGGGACGACGATGCCCGGCGGCTCCAGGAGGCGCGGGCCGAGATCGGGGCTCTCGTGCGTCGGGTCGACGCCGCGCCCGACTCGACCCGGGTCTCGGAGCTCGAAGCGACCGAGCGTGACCTCGACGCCCGGATCCGTTCCGCCGCTGACCAGCTCCTCTCCGACCCCGGCGCGGTGGAGGGCGTCCGCTCGGTCTCCTTGGAGCTCCTGCGCGACCGGGTAGGTCGCGCGGAGGCGCTGCGGGCCGCAGCAGCAGCCCGGTCGGGGGGGGATCGGGCCTCCGGCGTACCCGAGGCCCGACCCGAGGGCTCCGTCCGAGTGGCTGCGGTGATCGCGCTCCTCGCCGGGATCGCCTGCATCGCCTGGGGCGCCCTGGGCGGACCGTCGCTCGCGGGCACGTTCGGCGCGGCGAGCGCGGCCGTGGGGCTGACACTCCTGGTGGTAGAGCTCCTCCGACCCGGGGCGGGCGCAGACGCGGAGACACCGGTCCGCGACCCGCTCGAGGAGGCAGAGGCCGAGATCGCTCGTCTCGTCTCGGGGCTCCCGCTGCGGCCGCCGTTCCTCGCGCCCGCCGGCTCCGCGCTGGTGTCCGCGGTCGAGCGCCTCCAGGTGCTTCTGTACGACCGGGACGAGACCGCTCGGGCACGCGGCGCGACCGAGGAGGAGCGCACCGCGGTCGCTCACGAAGCGGATCGCCTGGCGGCGCGAGTCGGATGGAGCACACGTTCGCCGGAGGAGCTCGCCGAGACGCTGCCGGCTCGGCTCCTGGAGGCCGACCGGGCCGAGGAGGCGGCCCGCTCGGCGCGGCGCGAGCTGGAGCGCCTCGACCGGACCCTGAGCCGCCTGAAGACCGATCGAGACGACCTGAAGCGGCGCGAGCGGACGCTGCGAGAGTCCGTCGTCGAGATCGCCGGGCCCGACACGAACGACACGAACGACACGGTCGCCGCGGTCCAGCGCCGGCTGGACGCCCACGCGCGCGCCGACCGGCTCGAAGACGAGCTGGAGCGATCCCGCCCTGACCTCGCCGACGCACGTGCCCGCATCGAGGAGGCGGAGCGCGAGGGCGCGACGTGGGTGCTGAGCGACTCCGACCTCGCCGTCCGACGAGCCCGTCTCGGCGAACTGCGCGAGCGAATCGAGACACTCGTGGGTCGAGCCGAGGCGCTCGACACCGAGATCGGTCATCTGCGCGAGCTGGAGACCGTCGACTCGGTGGACGGCGAGATCCTGACGCTGCAGGACGAGGAAAAGCGGCTCACCTTCCGGCGCGATCGGACGTGGGTGCTGGCCCAGCTCCTGCGCGAGGCCGACCGCCGCTTCCGTGAGGAACACCAGCCCGACCTGCTCCGGCAGGCCTCGTCGTACCTGGAGCGACTCACCGAAGGACGCTACACCCGGATCCTCGTGGACGAGCTCGGTGAGGGCGATCTGTTCCAGCTCGTGGGGCCGGGGCTTCCGCGTCCGATTCCGCTCGCCCGCCCCATCTCGACCGGGACGCTCGAGCAGGCGTACCTCAGCCTGCGGCTGGCGATCGTGGACCACCTCGACCGGGGCGCCGAGCGGCTGCCGCTCTTCATCGACGAAGCACTGGTGAACTGGGACGCGGCGCGGCGGGAGCGGGGGCTCGGGGTGCTCGCCGAGCTGTCCGAGACCCGGCAGGTGTTCGCGTTCACCTGCCACGACGGGATGGCCAACCATCTCGAGGCACACGGCGCCCGGGTGCTGCGGCTGGCACGATGAGCGGCGTGGTGCCCCTCGTGGTGGAGACGACGCAGCCCCTGCACGTCAGGGAGATCCCTCCGCTCGGGGGGGAGTTCGGCCCCGAGGAGTCGACCTCCCGCGGGTTCGGACCCGACGGCGAAGTCTTCCTCCTCGTTCACGGCTACGCTGCTTCGTCGTACACGTGGCGTCACTGGACCACCCCGCTCGCGCGGCGCGGACGGGTGCTCACGGTCGACCTGAAGGGCTTCGGCGAAGCACCCAAGCCGGACGACGGCCGGTACGGGATCCCGGATCTCGCCGACCTGCTGGTCGCGCTCGTACGGGAGCTGGATCTGCGCGGCCTGACGCTCGTGGGGCACTCCCTGGGCGGGGGGCTGGCGCTCCTGACTGCGCTCCGGCTGCTGGACGCCTCCGAGCCGCGCCTCTCCCGGCTCGCGCTGGTCTCCGCGCCCGCCTACGAGCAGCGTCTTCCGCCCTTCGTCACCCTTTCGCAGTCACCGCGCCTCACCGGCGCGCTCGCCCGTCTCATCGGTCCGGAGCGGGTCGTGAGCCAGGTGCTGCGCACGATCGTGTACGATCCCGACGCGATCACGGATGAGCAGATCGCGGCGTACGCGCGGGGGCTCGGCTCGCGCGAAGCCGTGCGGGCCGCCATGGAGGTGGGCCGGAGCATCGTGCCCGAGGACCTCGATATGATCTCCCGGCGGTATCGGGAGATCGACGTCCCGACCTTTCTCCTCTGGGGCGAGCACGACCCGGTTGTCCCGCTGTGGGTCGGGCGGCGCCTGGACGACGAGCTTCCGGATGCGCGGCTCGTCGTCCTCGACGCATGCGGGCACCTCCCTCAGGAGGAGCGGCCCGACGTGTCTCTCGCCGCCTTCGAGGCTTTCCTCGACGAGACGGCGGTCGGCGGGCGTCCCGAGGAGGACGGCGGAGCGGACGACGGCGGCGAAAGCCAGCCCGGAGGGTGAGGGCTTCGTCAGCGGGGTCGCAGACGCTCCCGCGCCAGCGTGTACATCATCTTCGCCCCGACGCGGATCGACATCGTGAGCGACCCGGTGATCTTCGAGACGCCGTCCCGTCTCTTCCGATGCGTCACCTCGACCTCTCGGACCGCGAGACCGGCCTGCACGGCGCGGATCTGCATCTGGAGCGTCCAGCCCCAGTTCCGGTCGTCCATGTCGAGCGCGAGGAGTCGCTCGAAGCGGACCGCGCGGAATGGGCCGAGGTCGGCGAAGCTCCGCCCGAAGAGTACGCGAACCAGAGCCAACACGAGACGATTCCCGATCCGCGCGTGCGGGAGGATCGTGCCTACGCCGCCGTCGGCCCCCCGGCGCACCCCGAGCACGAGGTCGGCGGCGCCCGACTCGATCGGGGCGAGCAGACGGTCGATCTCCCGCGGGTCGTCGCTTCCGTCGCCGTCCATGAAGACCAGCGTTCCGAGCGGATCGTCGAGGCGCTCCAGCGCGCGGATCCCCGCCAGACACGCGGCACCGTAGCCCCGCTGCGGCTCGCGCACGACCAGGGCACCCCCCGCCCGCGCGACCTCGGCGGTCCGGTCGGTCGAGCCGTTGTCGACCACGACCACCCGCTCGACCGTCTCGGGCACGGCGGCCAGGAGGCCCGGCAGGACTGCCTCCTCGTCGAGCGCCGGAATCAGGAGCGCGACCTTCATCGAAGGGGCCGCCCGTGCCGACCATGAAGTTCGCGGCCCTGGGGCTGGTCCAGGTCGGGCTGATCGCGGCACTCGCTTGGCTCCCCGGGGCGCACCGCTTCCCTTGGCCGGGGCTCGGGCTCTTCGGTGCCGCGTTCGGCGCCTACGCGGTGGCGGTGCTTCTCGCCTTCCGGACCCTGCCGGACGCACGGGTCGTCTGGACGGTCGCGGTGCTCGCCCGGCTCGTGCTCGTCCCGGCGGAGCCCGCGCTGAGCGACGACCACTACCGGTACCTCTGGGACGGCCACGTCCAGGTCGCGGGCGTGAACCCCTACCGGTACGCGCCGGCGGCCCCCGAGCTGGACGCAGTGGACACCCCCGAGCGGGCCCGCGTGAACAACCCCGCCGTCCCGACGATCTACCCGCCGCTCGCGCAGTTCGCCTTCCTCCTGGTCGCCGTCACCGGATCGGGCCTCGTCGGGCTGAAGCTCCTCTGGCTCGCGTGCGACCTGGCGACCGGCTGGGTGCTCGCCCGCGTCGCGGCACGCTCGGGGCGGGAGCCCGCCCCCGTGTTGCTGGCGTACCTGTGGGCCCCGCTCCTGATCGTCGAGGTCGCGTGGAACGCCCACCTCGAAACGCTCGGCCTCCTCCCCATGGTCGCTGCGCTCTGGGCCGCCGCCGCGGCGGGTCGGACGGCCGGACGGCCGCGTCCGCTCGACGTGCTCACCGGTGCCCTGCTCGCCGCCTCGGCGCTCGTGAAGATC
>JANQME010000328.1 GCA_028280205.1 Longimicrobiales bacterium | reverse complement strand
CTTTGTCAGGCGAACCTCGTCTCGGGGATCTCCGGGGGAGCACCGGGCGTGAATCTGCAGCTCACCCCGACCTTCACCAGCGCCCGCAACGAGAGCCGGGCCGATCTGGACGCCCCGCTCACCACCGACCCGATCACGCGGGAATTCGGCCTCGACGCCCAGTGGGGCATGACGTCGGATCTGACGCTCAACGTCACGGCCAACCCCGACTTCTCGCAGGTGGAGGCCGACGTCGCGCAGCTCGACGTGAACAACCGCTTCGCACTCTTCTTCCCCGAACGTCGCCCCTTCTTCCTGGAGGGCGCCGACTTCTTCGCCACGCCGATGCAGGCCGTCTTCACGCGCTCGATCGCGGATCCGCGCGGTGGAGCGAAGGTGACCGGGAAGCTGGGCAGCAACGCCCTCGGGGTCCTCGTGGCCCAGGACCGCGCGAACAACCTCCTGATCCCCGGGAGCCAATTCTCGCAGGCGACGTCGCTGGAGGAGTCGGTCGTGACCGGGATCGGACGCTTCCGCAGAGACGTCGGGGGGACGTCCACGGTCGGAGCGCTGTACACGGGTCGGGAGGGCTCGGGGTACTCGAACCGCGTCGGCGGGATCGACGCCTTCTGGCGCCCGTTGGCCTCCGTGACGGTCCAGGCGCAGGCCCTGCGCTCGGCGACCCGCTATCCCGCGAGCGTCACTCAGGACTTCGAGCAGCCGGACGGCACCTTCACGGGGAACGCGGGCACGGTCCGCGCCCGCTGGAGCACGCGGGCGTGGCAGGTCTCGGGCAACCTGCGGCAGATCGACCCCGATTTCCGCGCGGACGCGGGCTTCATGACCCAGGCGGGCGTGCGCGGCGGGAACGTGGACGTCGCGCGGCGTTGGTGGGGCGGAAGCGACCGGTGGTTCACCCAGCTCCGGCTGGAGGGCGGGAGGTGGCTGAACCGGGACTTCGACGGCAACCAGCTCAACGGCGGCTACTGGATCGGTCTCTCGTACCAGGGTCCCGCACAGCTCTTCGTGGGGATGTGGCCCAACCTCGCGATGAAGGAGTTCTTCGCCGGCACCACGTACGAGGACATCAACCAGCTCTGGTTCAACGTGAGCGCCACCCCGAGCGGCAGCTTGTCGCTGGGGCTCAACGGGAACGTGGGCGACGCGATCGACTTCGCGAACGAGGGGCTGGGCTCGGAGCTGCGCCTGTCCCCCAATACGTCGCTGCGGCTCGGCCGCCGGATCGAGCTGGGAGGGAGCCACACGTATCAGAGGCTCGACCGCGAGGGTCAGCGGGTGTTCACGGCGAACCTGAGTCAGCTCCGCGCGGTCTACAACTTCAGCATCCGGTCGTTCGTGCGGGCGATCGTGCAGTACCGGAGGACGGACCGGAATCTGGCGGCGTACGCGGACGAGACCGACCGCCGCTCCGAGGGTCTCCTCGCCCAGATCCTCTACGCCTACAAGGTGAACCCGCAGACGGTCCTCTTCCTGGGGTACGGCCAGGACGCGGCCGCGCTCACCGACTCCCATCGGGTCCGCACTCCGATCACCGTGCGGGGCCGCACGCTTTTTCTGAAGCTCGGCTACGCCTGGCGGCCCTGAGCTGGAGCGTGCGGGACGTCGCGTGCGCGGTCACTCCCCCGGCTTCCGCGCCACGACCACCCCCACCGGGCCCGACGACCAGACGCGCTCCGCGTGGAAGCCGCACCGCTCCAATGCGGCGAGCTCATCCTCCAGCGGGAGGTAGGTGTCCTCCTCGGCCCACTCCTCGAAGTGCCGCCAGGCGCGAGGCTCCCGGATTCCGCTCGCCACGAGGTGGTCGGCCCACGTGCGGTAGAGCTCGTCCCTCCGCTCCGGGTCCGCCGGCATGTTCGCGTCCGCGTTGACGAGTACACCGCCCGGGCGAAGCGCACGGTATGCGCGGTCGAACAGCTCGGCTTTGGCCTCGATCGTCGGGATGTGGTGCAGCGAGAGCGAGGCGGCGAAGGCGTCGCAGGGCCCGAACGGCTCGCCGTAGGAGCGCAGCGTGAAGCGGGCCCGATCGACGAAGCGCGCGAGTCGTGTCCGCGCGTACGCCAACATCTCCGGATCGATGTCGAGGAGCTCGACGGTGCACCTCTTCGACGTCGCGAGGATCGCCTCGCTGAGCGCCCCCGTTCCAGCCCCGAGATCCACGACATGCTCGGGGGAGACGGAGGCCACGGCCTCGGCGGCCTTGGAGATCATCGCCTCGTAGCCGGGGATGAAGCGCCGGATCGTCGCGTCGTACTCGTCGATCTCGAGGCGGAGATGGCTGCGTACCGAGTGGGTCATGGCCGCATCGTCCGCTGCGCCGACCGCGAAGTCAACGCACCGCACGCGCGCTTGCCGGCCCGTGACCGCGGCTCCAGACTCCCCGGCTCAGACCCGAACCGGAACCGGAGCCCGGAAACGCATGAAGCAGCACCGCCCTGCCTTCCTCCTCGGCACCACGCTCGCCCTCGCGTTCGCGCCGGCCGCCGCACCCGTCGCCGCCCAGTCCCTCACCGAAGACGTCCTCGCGAACCTCGAGTACCGCGAGCTCGGCCCCACCCGACAGAGCGGACGCTTCGTGGACATCGCGGTGCCGTCGGACGATCCGCACACCTTCTACATCGCGACCGCTTCGGGTCACCTGTGGAAGACGACGAACCGCGGGATCACCTTCGAGGTGCTCTTCGACGAGCAGCCGGACGTCTTCAGCATCGGCGCGATCGCGGTCGCTCCGGCCGACTCGGACGTCCTCTACCTCGGCTCGGGTGAGGCGAACAACTCGCGCTCTTCGTACTGGGGCAACGGCGTCTACAAGTCGACGGACGCGGGCGCGACGTGGACGAACGTCGGGCTGCCGGAGTCGCAGCACGTCGGGCGGATCGTCGTCCACCCCACGAACCCGGACATCGTGTACGTGGCGTCGCTCGGCCCGCTCTACTCGGAAGGGGGCGAACGGGGTCTGTACAAGTCGACGAACGGCGGGCGGAGCTGGGACCGCGTGCTCCACCATCAGTCCGAGGGCCGGGACATCGGCGTCGTGGACGTCGTGATGGACCCGACCGACCCCGAGACGCTCTACGCGGCGACGTACGACAAGGTGCGGCTCCCCTTCACCTTCGACCTCGGCGGCCCGGGCAGCCGTCTCTTCAAGACGACGAACGGCGGCGAGAGCTGGATCCGGATCGGCCAGGGGCTGCCGGAGGGCATGCTCGGCCGGATCGGCGTCGACGTCTACCACCGCGATCCGAACATCCTCTACGTCACGATCGAAAACGCGAACAAGGAGGGGATGTCGGACGAGGAGCGCCGCCAGGAGCTCCTGAACCACGAGTCGAGCCGCGGGATGATCGGCGGCGAGGTGTACCGCTCGGACGACGCAGGCCTCAACTGGCGCAAGGTCTCGCCGGACGGCGAGTCGGTCGGCGGCGGACCCGCCTACTACTACGGCCAGATCATCATCGACCCGAACGACCCGGACGTCGTCTACGTGCTCTCCGCGCGCTCGTGGGAGACGCGCAACGGGGGCGAGACGTGGGAGCGCCCCGGCTGGTACGACCAGCCGACCTCCGGCTTCGGGGGCGACGACCACGCGCTCTGGATCGACCCCGACGACTCACGCCACATGATCCTGGGCTACGACCACGGGATGGGCGTGAGCTACGACGGCGGGGCGTACTGGTACCACCCCGACTTCCAGTCGCTCGCGCAGTTCTACGCCGTGGGCGTCGACAACTCCTACCCGTACCGCGTCGCCGGTGGCCTGCAGGACAACGGCTCGCACATGGCGTACCACACCAACCCGACGGGCGAGCCCGTCTCGTTCGAGATGTGGGAGCGCGTGGGTGGCGGAGACGGGATGTACAACGAGTTCGACTGGTGCGAGAACCGCTACCTGTACAACGAGTCCCAGTTCGGCCCGCTGCGCCGCACCGACCTCCTCACGGGGCAGGTGAAGGGGATCCGCTACGAGGACGACGAGATGCGCTGGAACTGGAACGCGCCGATCCTCGTCTCACCGCACGACTGCGACGTGATCTACCACGCCGGCAACCGGCTCCTCCGCTCGGACTTCCGGGGCGAGAGCTGGGAGGTGATCAGCCCCGACCTCACCAAGGCCGACCCGGCCACGCTGACCACCGGAAAGGGCGGGGACGGCAACATCCAGTACGCCACGATCACGTCGATCGACGAGTCGCCGATCCGCCCCGGCGTGATCTGGGTGGGCACGGACGACGGCAACGTGCAGCTCACGCGCGACGGCGGCGAGACGTGGGAGCTGCTCAACGACAACATCCCCGACAACCCCGAGTACTGGGTGAGCCGGGTGGAGGCGTCGCACCACGACCTGGGTACGGCCTACGTCACCTACACGGGCTACCGCCGGGACGACTTCCGGCCCTTTGTCTACCGGACCACCGACTTCGGACAGACGTGGACCGACCTCTCGGCGAACCTGCCCAACGGGCCGGTGAACGTGATCCGCGAGCACCACGAAAACCCCGACCTTCTCTTCGTGGGCACGGAGTTCCAGGTCTGGGTCTCGAACACGGGCGGTGCGTCCTGGACGAGCATGAAGCTCGACATGCCGACCAGCCCCGTGCACGACATGAAGATCCAGGAGCGGGACGACGACCTCGTCGTCGCCACGCACGGCCGGGGGATCTACGTGGCCGACATCGCGGCCCTCGCCGAGCTCACGCCCGAGGTGCTGGCCGCCGACGCGCACCTCTTCGAGCCGGAGCCCGAGATCCGCTGGGTGGGCGACGATCGGACGAACTACGCGTTCTCGAACTTCGCCGGGGAGAGCGAGGCGCCCGGCGCGTCCCTCTACTACTACCTGAGAAGCGGCGGCGACGTGACGCTCACCGTGTACCAGGGCGACCTGCCGATCCGCGAGATCGAGACCGAATCGACGGCCGGCATCCACGTCGCGCAGTGGGACATGCAGAAGTGGATCGAGCGGTCCGCGGCCGAGCAGGAGCGACTCCGGGCCGAGGAGGACGACGGCGAAGGCGGCGGGGGCTTCCGGGGTCGGGACGGTCCGTCCGACGAAGAACGGATCCGCTACGCGATCAGCGATGCCGCGCCGGGGACGTACCGGGTCGTGCTCACGGTGAACGGCACCGAGCACGAGCGCTCCGTGGAGATCGTGCGCGACACCTGGTGGGACGAGCGTCGCTGAGCGCGCGCGCCACGGGGGCGTCCCGGACGCGGAATGCTACGACGCGGGCGATAAGGCCGTCGCCGCGAGGTGTCGATGGATGGCCGAGACGACGACGGAGCCTTCGCCTACGGCCGAAGCGACCCGCTTGACCGAACCGGCGCGCACGTCTCCGACCGCGAAGACACCCGGGAGCGACGTGCCGTAAGCGGAGGCGTCCGGGCGGATCGAGGGACCCGTGCAGACGAAGCCGTGCTCGTCCAGCGCGATCTGCCCGGCGAGCCACTCGGTGCGTGCCTCGGCGCCGATCATCACGAACATCGCGGCCGCAGGTACGTCTCGCGCTTCGCCGCTCCGCGTTCCGGCGAGCGTGACCGCCTCCAACCCGTCGCCCCCTCGCAACTGCGTGACCTCGGTGTAGGTGTGCAGCTCGATGGCCGCGTGCCGCGCGATCCGCCCCGACAGATACGCGGACATGCTCGCGGCCAGGCCGTCGCCGCGGACGACGAGGTGCACCCGCTCCGCGTACTCGGCCAGGAACATCGCGGCCTGGCCCGCCGAGTTCCCTCCCCCGACCACCACGGCTTCCTGGCCGCGACAGAAGCGCGCTTCCAGATCCGTGGCCGCGTAGTAGACGCCTCGCCCCTCCAACTCGCGTAGGCCCTCGATCGGCAAGCTTCGGTACTGGACCCCGAGCGCGAGCACGACGCTCCGACCGTGGACGAGACAGCCGTCATCGAGCGCGACGGTGAAGTCCTGTCCCTTCCGGGTGAGCGAGGTGGCCCGCCGGGGCAGCGCGATGCGGGCGCCGAACTTGAACGCCTGGATCGCGCCCTGGTGCGCGAGCTCCGCGCCCGAGATGCCGGTGGGGAAGCCGAGGTAGTTCTCGATTCGCGAGCTCGTACCCGCCTGACCCCCGATCGCGACGTCCTCGACGGCGAGCACCCTGAGGCCCTCCGAGGCCGCGTACACCGCCGTGGCCAGCCCCGCCGGGCCCGCACCCACCACAATCACGTCGTAGCACGGCGAGGTGTCGGCCCGGAGCTCGAGACCGAGCGCGGACGCGATTGCACGGGTGTCGGGGTCCGGGATCACCTCCCTGCGACCGACCACCGCGAAGCTCCTCTCGTCCGGGGGCTCGACGCCCGGCAGCAGAGAGGGATCCTGCTCGAGCGCGGACCGCTCGATCCAGCGGTGAGGGATGAGGTTCCGCTCCAGGAACTCGAGTAGCGGCACCGTGGCGCCGTCCGACGGGTCTCCCACCAGGACGAGCCCGCCCTGACTCCAGTCTCGGAGCAGACGCCGCCGCGCCGCGAAGGCCGGCACCACGACGTCGCCGACGGCCGGCACCGTGGCGACCAGCTCGGCCAGCCGCTCGGCCGGAACCACCAGAGCCTCGACAGGGCCGGACGCGACACCGGCCAGAAAGGTGCCCTGCCCCGAGAGCATGCCCAGCTCTCCCGCGAAGTGCCCCGCCTCGACCCGCACGACGACCTGATCCGATCCGCGATCGACGATGTCGAGCGCGCCCCGGCAGAGGTAGAGGAAGTCGTACGTCGCCTGTCCGACGTCGAAGACGACCTCGCCGTCGGCGTAGCTCCTGGGCGTCCCGACCTCTTCGAGGGCGGCGACGAATTCGGGCCCGACGTCCGGCCAGGCGGTCCGCTCCAGGTCGGAGCGAGGATTCGAGGTGCGCGGCTCGTGGCTCGGCATGGTCGACGATACGTTGGTCGGGAGGGAGCGTGATGATCTCCTAACGAGAACGAACCCGTCAACTCGATCCCACCGTGACTCGATCCCGCGCCGGATCAGAGCGCCGACGCCTCGCCTGCCTCGCCGTGCTCGCGGCGGCCGGGACGCTCTGCGCGTGCGCCTCCGATTCTCCCGAAGACTCGGCGCAGGCCGAGACGGCCTGGTCTCCTCCCACGAACGCGGAGATCGAGACCCTGCTCGCCGAGCGCATGAAGCACAACGGGGTCGGGGTGGTCGTCGGCATCGTCGACTCCGGCGGCCGTCGGATCGTCGCGTACGGGCGGAGCGGTTCCGCCGACGAGCGGCCCCTGGACGGCGGCACGGTCTTCCAGATCGGATCCGTCACCAAGCCGATCACGACGCTGCTGCTGGCCGACATGGTCCTGCGCGGAGAGGTGGCCCTCGACGATCCGGCCGAGGAGTACCTGCCCGAGGGCGTGACGATGCCCGAACGGGGACGGCTGATCACCCTCCGGGACCTCGCGACCCACGAGTCCGGGCTTCCCTCCATGCCGTCGAACTTCCGCATCGACGCGAAGCCCGATCCCGTCGAAGGGTACACCGTCGACGACCTGTGGGCCTTCCTGTCCTCGCACGAGCCGACGCGCGAGCCGGGCGCCGCGTACGAATACTCGAACCTCGGGGTGTCGCTCCTCGGTCGGCTGCTCGCGCGTCGTATGGACACGAGCTACGAGGCGCTCGTGAGGGAACGGGTGCTGCTGCCGCTCGCCATGACGAGCACCTCGATCACCCTGACCGAGGAACAACACGCCAGGCTCGCGCCCGGACACGGCCCGTACCTCTTCCCCGTCACCACGTGGGAGATGGCGACCCTTCAGGCCTCGGGCTCGCTCCGGTCGACCGCCGACGACATGCTCGGGCTCGTCGAGGCGTATCTCGGCTACCGCGAAACCCCTCTCGCCGACGCGATGGCGTTGCAGCTCCGGGAGGGCGGTCGGCAGACGGCCGCGCTCGGGTGGGGCGTCCGCGAGGACGGCACCGTGCGCCACGCCGGCGGCAAGGCCGGCTATCGCTCGGCGGTCGCCTTCCATCTGGAGACGGGCATCGGTGCGGTCGTCCTGGCCAACGCCCGCACGGACGACACCCCGATGGCGCTCGCCTACCATCTGGTCACCGGCGCGACCCTTCCGCCGTCCACCCGAGCACCCTCGAAGCCGGTCGTGGAGCTTGCCGACGCGGCGCTCGAGGCGGTGGTCGGCCGCTACCGGATGGACGGCGGCGACATCCAGGTCGTCCGTTTCGGTCGGGATCGGCTGATGATGATGTACGAAGACGGCTCGATCTGGGAGTTCGCCGCCTCCGGCCCCACCGACTTCTTCATCGCCAGCGGGAATGACGACGTCACCTTCCAGGTCGACGACGCCGGACAGGTGACCGGTCTTCTTCGCTACGGCGACGGGAAGGCAGCAGGAGGCGCCGAGAGCGCCGTACGGATGCGGTGACCGTTTCCGGCCGCGAAGAGTCTCTCACCCCTCGACCGTCCCCTCCTCGCACGACGCGATGCGGGCCGTCGCCAGCTCGAGCTGGCCGACGTCGATGCCGATCTGATCGCCGAGGTAGGCGCCACCGCCCCCGAATCCCAGGTCGGTCAACGGTGCGCCGTACGTGGCGGCGATCGTCTGCCAGACCGCGCACGGGACTTCGATGACCTCGTCCGTCTGGTCGAGGGCGCTCGAGCCGTCGAGGTCGTAGTGACTCAGCAGGGCGTCCTGTACGACCGTGGCCCAGCGCACCGAGCCCGGGGAGACACGCCCGGCCTGCCTCGCGATCCGGGAGGCCGTGAGCAGGTCGAGGAACTCCTGCAGCCCCTCGGCCACGACCGGACCCGCGTCCGCTTCTGCCGTTCGGGTCTGACTCTGCACGCAACCGGAGGCGCGGGCGAGGACCTCCTCGCGCTGGCTCGGCGCGACGCCGATGTGGTCCCCGACGTACACGTCGCCGGACAGGAAGCCGAGGCCGTACGCATGATCCGGGTGCGTCGCGGCCATCGCCTGCCAGACGTCGCACGGGATGGCCCGGATCTCGACCACCTGATCGAGTGCCCCGGACGCGTCCCGGTCGAAGCGCTGCCCCAGGATGAGTCGCACCTCTTCGTCCCAGATCTCGGCCGTGGTCCCGAGCCGGCCCGCCCGCTCGAGGATCTCTCCGGCCGCCTCGAGGCGCACGAAGCGTTCCACGGCGTCCGGGAGCTCCCCACCCCCCTCGGGTTCGGCGACCGTGGCCGGATCCGTCGCCACGGGCTCCTCGCCGCGCAGACAGGCGCTGCCCCGGGTCCAGGCCGGAACCCGCACGTTCTCGCCGATCTCGAGGACGACGTCGCCCACGTACGGTTCCACGCCGTCGAAGCCGTAGCGCTGCAGGAAGCGGGGAAACGCGTCGTCGAGGGCACCCCAGACCGAACAGCCCGGCGCGTCGATCTCCGCCGCCCGATCGATCGCCCCCGAACGGTCGAAGTCGTAGGAGCCGATCAGGATCGTCTGCGCGGCGAGGATCCGCATCTGCTCGTCGGGGAAGCGGGTCATCCCCTCGAGCGCCTGCTCGACGGTGACCACACCGCCCCCCTCCGACTCCAGCGAGCGGCCGGTGCCCACGACGTTCTGCCCGGGCACGTAGCCGATCTCACGCAGCATCGTGAGGACCGTCGACACCGCCGAGTCCGCCACGAACTCCGGCCGCGGCGTGTACGTCATCGAGGTGCGCTCGTAATCCCAGATCTGGAACGTGAAGCCGACCGTGTCGCGCTGGAACAGCAGAGAGACGGGCAGATCCCGGTAGCTGCGCTCGATCGCGTCGACGACGTCGTAGAGGATCGCACCCTCGGCGCGGGTCGACGCGTCGGTCTCCGTTCCGATCAGCGAGGCCAGCGCACGAGACGACATGTTGCCCGAGTCCATCCGGTACTCCACCTCGGGCGTCCAGCCGCTCATCACGATCTGCACGGAGTCGGGGATGAACTCCGGGATCACGAAGACCTCGACGGACGGGTAGACGACCATGACGTCGTCCGGCCCGAAGCCGTTCTGCGTCACGTCGATCACCTGCAGGCGCGTGGGCGGATCGAGTGGCTCGAAGAAGAGCTCGTAGAGGAGGAAGTCGATCTCGTTCGCGTCCGTGACCTGCACCACCGGACGGGTCACCTGCGTGAAGTCGACGGCACCGGCCTGCTGCGCTCCGGCGCTCCCGGGCGAGAGGCCGATCGAGAGGGCGAGCGCGGCCACGACCGAACGTGCGACCCCGGCGGCCGCGAGCAACCCGATACGCATCTTATCCGCCGCGTAGGGCGCGGAACGCGTCGCGGTAGCGGCGGGCCTCATCGAAGTCGCCGGCCCGGCGGTTCAGCTCCATCAGGAGCCGGTAGAGATCGAGCCTCTGCTCGACCGTCATCTCCTCCTCGTGCCTCAGCGCCGTCGAGGCGTTCTCCAGCGCCGCGGGGAGGTTGCCCTGGACCAGCCGCGCCACCTCGAGGTACGCACTACCCCGGCCGCTCCACGCGACCTCGCTCGCCTGCTGGAAGTACTTGAGCGCCGTGCGGCTGTCCCGGCGCTCGGCCCGGGCGCCGCGTCCGAGATTCATGCACAGCGTCCCGTAGTCTTCGAAGTAGCGGGTGTACTCCGGGTCGAGGGGCACGCCGGAGGAGTCCGTGGGTGTCCGGTTCACGAGCCCACGCAGCCGCTCGGCGGCGGCCTCGGTCTCGCCTAGGTTGTACTCGACGATCG
>JANQME010000303.1 GCA_028280205.1 Longimicrobiales bacterium | reverse complement strand
GAGCCGGACGGCTGGTTCCCCCGGGATCCGGAGCCCACGGCGGCCAACCTCGCGGCGCTGGGGGAGCTCGTGGCCGAGAACGGCGCCGCGGTGGGGCTGGCCGTCGACCCGGATGCGGACCGCCTCTCGCTGGTCGACGAGACCGGGCGTCCCATGGGCGAAGACCTCACGCTCGCGCTGGCCGTGGCCACCGTGCTCGGGCACTCCACGGGTCCGGTCGTCACGAACCTCTCCACGAGCCGGGTCGTGCAGGACGTCGCGGACGCGTTCGGGGCTCCCCTCGTGCGCGCTCCCGTCGGAGAGGTCAACGTCGCCCGCCGGATGCAGCGCGAAAATGCGGTCGTGGGCGGAGAGGGCAACGGCGGCGTCATCCTCCCGGCGCTGCACCACACCCGTGACGCGCCGCTGGCATCGGCTCTGATACTTCAGCACCTTGCAGAAGAGGGTTTGAGGCCGTCGGAAGCGGCAGGTCGATGGCCCTCGTACGAAATCGTCAAGGAGAAAGTGGCGTTCCCCCGCGAAGCGCTCGCGGACGGATACGCGGCCCTGGAGGCCGACCTGCAGGCCGGGTCGTCCGACACGTCCGACGGGCTCCGACTCGAATGGCCGGAGCGCCGGGCGTGGCTGCACGTACGTCCTTCGGGCACCGAGCCGGTGGTTCGCCTCATCGCGGAGGCACCCGACGCCTCGCAGGCACGGCAGCTCGTGGCCCGCGCCGAGGAGCTCCTCGCGGGGGTCGCCTGAGTCGTCGGGATCGCGCGATCGTCACCACCGGATTCACGAGCTGAGGAGACTCCGCCCATGTGCGGCATCGTCGGATACATAGGCGGTCGGCAGGCCACGCCGATCCTGCTCTCGGGGCTCAAGCGCCTCGAGTACCGCGGCTACGACTCGGCCGGGCTCGCGCTCCTCAACGGCGAAGGCGTGAAGGTTCTCAAGAAGCCGGGTAAGATCCGTGTGCTCGAGGAGGCGATCGACGGCCACCCGCACCTCGCCACCTGCGGGATCGCGCACACGCGGTGGGCCACGCACGGGGCTCCGAACGAGCCCAACGCACATCCTCAGACGTCCTCGAACGGGGACATCGCGCTCGTCCACAACGGGATCATCGAGAACTCCGACGTTCTGCGCGCCCAGCTCCAGGCGGAGGGGTACACGTTCGCGTCCGAAACCGACACCGAGGTCGTCGTCCATCTTATCGACTTCCTCTGGAAGGACGGTCCGCTGGAGAACGCGGTCGCCGCGGCGCTGCGCGAGGTCGACGGGGCGTACGGGATCGCGGTCGTGAGCTCCCGCGATCCGGAGAAGATCGTGGTGGCCCGCAACGGGAGCCCGCTCCTCATCGGGGTGGGTCAGGACGGCGAGATGCTCGCCGGCTCCGACGCCGCCGCGGTGATCGAGCGCACGCGCGACGTGGTCTACCTCGACGACGGCGACTACGCCGTGCTCACCCCCGAAGGCTATCGCACGTACCACCTCGAGGGGCACGAGGTCGACCGTGGAGTCCAGGAGGTCACGTGGGACCTCGACTCCATCGAGAAGGGCGGCTACGAGCACTTCATGCTCAAGGAGATCTTCGAGCAGCCCTCCTCGTTGGCCGACGTCATGCGCGGACGTCTCCTCGAGGATCAGGGCGATGCGCGTCTCGGCGGGATCCTCGCACACCAGTTCGACCTGGGGCGGATCCAGCGGATCGTGATCACGGCGTGTGGCACGAGTTGGCATGCGGGCCTGGTCGGCGAGTACATGATCGAGGAGCTCGCCGGCATTCCGGTGACCGTGGAGTACGCGTCGGAGTTCCGATACCGGAACCCCGTCCTGGAGGACGGCACCCTGACCCTCGCGATCAGCCAGTCGGGCGAGACGGCGGACACGCTCGCCGCGCTGAAGGAGGCGCAGCGGCGGGGCCTCAAGACGATGGGCGTCGTCAACGCGGTCGGCTCGACGATCGCGCGCCAGACGGACTTCGGGATCTACCTCCACGCGGGCCCCGAGATCGGGGTGGCGTCGACGAAGGCCTTCACGAGCCAGCTCGTGGCGCTCGCTCTCTTCACGCTCTTCATGGGCCGTCGGCGCGAGATGTCCGCGCTCGAGGGCGCGGGGATCGTGCAGCACCTGCAGGTTCTCCCCAGCCAGGTGGAGGAGGTGCTCAAGCTCAACGACGAGATCCGGGATCTGGCCGCGTCGTACCGGGACGCGCGCAACTTCCTGTATCTGGGGCGCGGCTATCAGTTTCCGGTGGCGCTCGAAGGGGCGCTGAAGCTCAAGGAGGTCAGCTACATCCACGCCGAGGGGTATCCCGCGGCGGAGATGAAGCACGGCCCGATCGCCCTCATCGACGAGGAGATGCCGGTCGTCGTGCTCGCGCCGCGCGATCCCATCTACGGCAAGGTGGTCTCCAACGTCGAGGAGGTGAAGGCGCGCAACGGGCGCATCATCGCCGTGGTGAGTGACGACGCGCCGGAGCTCCAGGGCAAGGTCGACCACATGATCAAGGTGCCCCACACCCTTCCGCACCTCCTGCCGGTGCTCACGACGATCCCGCTCCAGCTTCTCGCGTACCACATCGCGGTGATGCGGGGCTGTGACGTCGATCAGCCGAGGAATCTGGCCAAGTCCGTCACGGTCGAGTGATCGACGTCCGGCGGGTGCGGCGGCTCCCGTGAGGGTCGTGCTCCAACGCGTCTCGCGCGCGGAGGTCCGCATCGACGGCGAGGTCGTGGGCGCGATCGAAGCCGGGCACGTGCTCCTCGTCGGCTTCACGGACGGCGACGACGACGAGACGATCGGGTGGATGGCGGACAAGGTGGTCGACCTGCGCGTCTTCCCGGACGAGGAGGGGCGCATGAACCGCTCCCTCGACGACGTCGGGGGCGACCTGCTCGTCGTGAGTCAGTTCACCCTCTACGGCGACGTGCGGAAGGGACGACGCCCGAGCTTCGTGGCCGCGGCGCCTCCGGAGGTGGCCGTCCCCCTCTACGAGCGCTTCGTCGACGCACTCCGGAGTCGAGGCGCGGGACGCGTGGAGACGGGCGAGTTCGGCGCCTTCATGGAGGTCGAGCTCGTCAACGACGGGCCGGTCACCCTCGTGCTCGAGCGGTGAGTGCGGCGCGCCGTGACCCACTCCGCAGATAGACCCGCGCGCCGGACGCCCCCGCGACTCGTCCTCGCCTCCGCCTCTCCCCGTCGTGCGGACGTCATGCGGCAGATCGGTCTCGACCCGACGATCCGTCCGGCCGACGTCGACGAGTCGTACCTCCGGGGAGAGAGCCCCGCCGAGCACGTCGAGCGCCTCGCGCGTGCGAAGGCGGAGGCCGTCCACGCCGACCTCGAGGAGCCCGACCACGTCCTCGTCGTGGGGGGCGACACCGTCGTCGTCGACGGGGAGCGCGTCCTCGTCAAGCCGGTCGACACCGAGGAAGCACGTTCGATCCTGCTCTCCCTCGCCGGGCGGGAGCACGCGGTCCTGAGCGGGGTCGCGGTGTGCGGTCCGGGCGGAACGGTGAGTGCGGTCGCCCGTACCCGGGTCCGGATGCGGCCGTTCACGCCGGAGGTGGTCGCGGCGTACGTCGAGACCGGCGAGCCCATGGACAAGGCCGGGGGCTACGGCATCCAGGGGAAGGGTGCGGCGTTGGTCGCCGGCATCGAGGGCGACTACTATGCCGTCGTCGGCTTCCCGGTGGCCGCATTCCTCGACCTCCTCGAGCGTTTGGGCTGGCGCTCGGCCTTCGGGACGCTTCTGCCTGCCCAGGGAGACTGAAGCCCGTGGCGACTCCGTCCGTGCTCGCGATCGACCAGGGAACCACGGGCACGACGTGCCTCGTGGTGTCGGCCGATCACCGCCTCCTGGGACGTGCCTACTCGGAGTTCACCCAGCACTTCCCACATCCGGGCTGGGTCGAGCACGACGCCGTCGAGATCTGGGACGTCACGCGCCGGGTGGCCCGCGAGGCGCTGCGTGTCGCCGCTTCGGAAGGCGCCGACGTCCGGGCCATCGGCATCACGAACCAGCGCGAGACCGTCGTCCTGTGGGACCGGGAGACGCTGGAGCCCGTCCACCGGGCGATCGTCTGGCAGGACCGCCGCACCGCACCGCTCTGCCGGACGCTGCGGGACGCGGGCCACGAGGACGAGGTTCGGGCCCGCACCGGCCTGGTGCTCGACCCCTACTTCTCGGGTACGAAGGTCGCGTGGATCCTGGAGGAGCACCCCGAGCTCCGTGCGAGGGCCGAGTCCGGGGCGCTCGCCGTGGGGACGATCGATTCGTGGCTCATCGCCCGGCTCACGGGGGGTGGCGTGCACGCCACGGATCCCACGAACGCGTCGCGCACGATGCTCTTCCACCTGGAGGAGGCCCGGTGGGACACGCACATGCTCGACCTGCTCGGTGTGCCGGGCGAGCTCCTCCCGGAGGTGCGGCCGAGCGCCGGTGACTTCGGCGTCTCCCGCGGGGAGGTCCTCGGCGTCGAGGCGCCGATCGGAGGCGTCGCCGGCGACCAGCAGGCGGCCCTCTTCGGCCAGGGGTGCTGGAGCGCGGGGCTGGCCAAGAACACGTACGGAACGGGCGCCTTCCTCCTCCTGCACACCGGGCGGGAGGCGGTCGAGTCCCGCCACGGGCTCCTCACCACCGCCGCCTGCGACGCCGAAGGTGGGCTCGCCTTCGCCCTCGAAGGCTCGGTCTTCATCGCCGGCGCTGCGGTCCAGTGGCTCCGAGACGGGCTGGGTCTGCTCGAGTCGGCGCCCGAATCGGAGGCGATGGCGGCGTCTCTGAACGGCAACGACGGGGTCGTCTTCGTGCCGGCGTTCGTCGGGCTCGGAGCGCCGCACTGGGAGCCGGACGCGCGGGGCGCGATCTACGGGCTCACACGGGGGACGCGCCGGGCGCACCTGGTCCGGGCCGCGCTGGAGTCGATGGCGTACGGGACGGCCGAAGTGCTCGAAGCGATGGAGGCCGACTCGGGTGTTCACACGCGGGAGCTCCGGGTGGATGGGGGCGCCGCGCTCAACGACTGGCTCATGCGCTTCCAGGCCGACATGATCGATGTTCCGGTTCGCCGCCCTCCCATGGTGGAGAC
>JANQME010000223.1 GCA_028280205.1 Longimicrobiales bacterium | reverse complement strand
GACGGGACTCCCTACAGGGTGCTGGGCATCATGCCGCCGGAGCTCGACCTCCTGCTGCCGCCGAGTGCGCTGCTGAACGGCCCCGTCGACATCCTGATTCCCCTGCGAGCGGAGCGCGGCCAGTGGTCTCGATCGCTTCGCTGGCTGCTGGTCGTCGCGCGGCGCCCGTCGCACCTGACCCTCGAGAGCGCTCAGCTCGAGATGGATCGGATCTCAGCCGAGATCAGCGCTTCGTCTCCGGACGTGCCGGACGCCTTTCGCGCCCGACTCGTCGATCTGAAGCAGGAGATCGTCGGGCCCACCCTGCCCATACTGCTCGCGGGTTGGATCGGTGTGATCCTGGTTCTCCTCGTCGCCTGCACGAACCTCGCGGGGCTGGTGGCCCTCCGGTCCGCCAACCGTACCTCCGAGGTGGGGCTGAGGCGTGCCCTCGGTGCCACCCGGCTCAGGCTGCTTCTGCACCTGCTGGAAGAACCCGTCGGGCTCGCGGCGGTCGGAGGTGTGGCTGGTTTCCTCCTGGCCGCCCTCGCGCATCCGGCCCTGATCGGTCTCATGCCGGACGGCTTTCCGCGACTGAGGCGGATCCGCATGGATGGTTCGGTCGCGGCCTTCTCGATCGTGCTGGCCCTCGCGGCTGCGGCCCTGGCAGGCGTCTGGCCTGCCTGGAAGGGGAGCTCCGTGCCCTCGCATGCCGTGCTCGCGGGGCGCACGAGGTCGGGGCGAGGCTCGAGGTCGTATCGCCCGTACCTCGTCGGGCAGATCGCGGTCGCGTACGGCCTGGCGGTGTCGGCGGGGCTGCTGCTCGTGACGTCCTCCCGTCTGAGCGATGTCGATCTCGGATTCGACGCCCGTGGGGTCGACCAGTACGAGCTCCGTCTGCCCTCCTCCGGGTATCCCGACAACGCGAGCCTCGTCGCCTTCTACGAGACGTTCCTGGGCGCCCTCGCGGAGCTACCGGGCGTCGCTTCCGGGGTCGCCACCGAGCTTCCGCTGGAGGAGGAGAACGCTCAGATCGACTTCTATCTGGACGTCGGGGGACGTGAGGTCGCGCACACCGCCGACTTCTACGGGGTCAGCCGAGGCACGTTCGATGTCCTGGACATCGACCTCCGGGCGGGCCGCCTGTTCGACGCGAGGGATCGCCTCGAGGGAGAGCCGGTCATCATCGTGGATGATCGACTGGCCGAGCAGGTTTGGCCCGGTCGTGACCCGGTCGGGGAGACCCTCGACATCATGGCCTATACCAGCGCTCGGCCTTTTCAGGTCGGCCGTCGTACGGCGACGGTTGTGGGAGTGGTCGGCCATGTTCGCTCCGATCTGCGCACCGCCGACGAGCCCCAGATCTACCAGCCGATATCGCAGGTGCCCTTCGCTTCACTCAAGCTCGTGGTACGACCACGGTCGGGGGTGGCCATCGATCGGGGCGATCTGGCCGGCGTGCTGGCGGCCGTCGATCCGACGCTCGCGATCGACGATGCGATTCCCGCCCGGGTCCTGGTCGACCGCGCGCGAGCTCCGACGACCTTTGTCGTCCTCGTCACCAGCGCGTTCGCGCTCGCCGCACTGCTGCTGACTGCGGTGGGAGTGTTCGCGATCTCGTCCAGGGTGACCCTGGACCGGAAGGGGGAGGTTGGGGTTCGCATGGCTCTCGGCTCGGGGCGGCGGCGTGTGGTCGGGATGGTCCTCGAAGAGGAGATCCGACTGCTCGCGCTCGGTGTCCTGGTCGGCGTCCCGATCTCCCTCGGCATGGCGCGGGTCCTTGCAAGCCAGCTCTACGGCGTCGGCAGCGCCGGGGCCGTCGTGTTCGCCGGGGCCGGTGTCCTGATCCTGTCGGCTGGCTTGCTGGCCGTGATGCCCACGGCTCTGGGCGCCGCCATGGTCCACCCGAGCCGGGCGATGAAGGGCGACTGACCGAGGAGAGGACCGAGCTCGGGCCGGCCCGGACAGCCCACGCAACCTTCCGACGGCTTGCCGTTTCCAACATTGTTGGATCTCTGTTTCTAACATTGTTGGAGGAGGATCGGTGGGCCGAGATGGGTTGGGCGAGCTGGAGCATCAGACGATGCTGGCGCTCCTGCGCATGGGTGAGGAGGCCTACACGGCTCCGATCGCGGAGGAGCTGGAGGAGCGGACCGGGCGCCGCACGACCGTGGCGGCGGTCTACATCGTGCTGCGTCGGCTCGAGGAGAAGGGATTGGTGGCCTCGGCGCTGCGCGAGCCGGAGTCCGGAGGCGGCCGCGATCGACGCTACTTCGAGGTCACTGAGGAGGGGATGGCTCGGCTGCGCCGGGCGCGTGATGCGTACGAGTCGCTCTGGGACGGACTCGACACGCTCCTGGAGCCGGGCCGGTGACCCGCCCCGAGGGTGAAGGGCCGCCACCACGCTGGCGGTGGCTGCTCGAGCGCGTGCTCACCGAGGAGGAGCGCCGCCACCTCGTACCGGAGCTGGAAGACGGCTGGGCGCGGCGGGTCCGATCGCAGGGGCGCGGCGCGGCGCGGCGCTGGTATCGGGAGGAGGTCATGGCGTTCGTACGGCGTGTGCCCTGTCGAGGGCTCCGCGCGCTCAAACCGGGACCGAGGGGGTGGGATGCGGGAGGAGGAAAGGAAGTCATCTTCGCGCTGCGCGGGCTGCGTCGCGCACCGGGCTTCACCGCCCTGGCCACTCTCACCCTCGCGCTCGGGATCGGAGCGAGCGCGGTGGTCTTCGCGATCGCGGACCGGGCGCTACTCCGCCCGCTCCCGTACCCGGAAGCGGACCGTCTCGTCTCGGTTCTCGACGGCTGGGGCACGTCGCTCGGATCGCTGGAGATCCTGCAGCGCCGGCTGAGCACGGTCGAGGCGATCGGCGGCGCGTGGGACGCCGTCGGGACCACGCTGCAGCCGGAGTCCGGCCCCGCCCGCCGGGTCTCCGTGGCGCACGTCTCCCCGGAGTATCTCGCGGCGTTGAGCGTGCAGCCCGAGCTCGGCCGCCTCTTCCGTACGGAAGAGGCCCGCCCGGGCCTGGACCGAGTGGCCCTTCTATCGGCGGGCTTCTTCCAGCGTGAGTTCGGCGGCGACGGCGAGGCGCTGGGTCGCACGCTCGTCCTGGACGGGGTGCGCTTTGCGGTGGTCGGAGTGCTTCCCGACGGCTTC
>JANQME010000097.1 GCA_028280205.1 Longimicrobiales bacterium | reverse complement strand
ATGTTCTGGCCGTCGGCCAGGTAGATCCACGTCTGCTCCTCGTCGGGCGAGAAGTCGATGTCCCAGGTGGAGCCCTGTGAAAGCGTGGCGGGCGCGATGATGTGCTCGCTGACGAACGTCCCGTCCGTCTGGAAGATCGAGATGCGGTTGGACGGCCGGTCGCAGACGTAGACCAGGCCGTCGTTGGCCATCTCGGCGCAGTGCACCGGGGTGCGGAACGCCTGTGGCGGCTCTTCGCCGGGCTGGTAGCGGGGGATGTCCGTGTCGACGGGCTCGTTGCCGTACGCCGTCCACGTGCGCTTGAACTCGCCCGTCGTCGCGTCGATCACCGCTACGCGCTGGTTGATGTAGCCGTCCGCGACGTACACCTCGTTGGCGTCGTCGTCGACGAAGACCTTGGCCACCCGCCCGAAGAAGTCGGCGGAGGTGCTCGTGAGCTCGTCGCCCGGGGTCCCGAACTGCGCGAGGAACCGGCCGTCCGCGGTGAACTTGAGGATGTGACGGTCCTGACCGGCGTCGGTGCGTCCGTTGCCGCCGATCCAGACGTTGTTCATCGCGTCGACGGTGATCCCGTGGTTCGATCCCGGCCAGACGTAGTCACCGGTCTCGGTGCCGGGTCCGCCCCACGACTGGATGAGGTTGCCGTCGCGGTCGAACGCGAGAACCGGGGGGGCCGGGGCGCAGCACTCGGAGACGGGCGGGTCCTGTGCCGCGCCGATCTCGGTATTGCCCCCGAAGAGGTTCGGCGTGTTCCGATGCACGAGCCAGATGTTGTCGTTTCCATCCACGTCGACGCCGATCGTGGGTCCCATGACCCAGTGGTTCGGGAGCGGCTTGGGCCAGAACGGATCGACCTGGAAGGTCGGCGCCATGCCTTCGGCGGTGTAGTCGGTGTTCATGGCGGCGTCTCCGCCGATGGCTTCCGACGCGCACCCCGTGGTGCCGAGGGCGAGCGCGAGGGCGGTGAGGGGCACGAGGTTCCGCTTCTGCATCGGTGCTGTCCCGGGAGGCGCGTGATCCGACGGCGCTTCCGAGTCTGGCCGTCGTCGAGACCGCGTACGCTACGCCGCACGTGGGCATCCGGCAATCGGCGCCCACGTCGGGGTGACGGGTCGGTTGATCCATCGCCCACGTCGTATGGGGTCATGGGCGGGGCAACCGTCGGCGAAGGGAGGGAGCGCCCCTGCGCGCGAAGCGCGTGGGTCGCGCGGGGGCTCCCTTCCCGTACAGAGCTTCCTTAGCTTCGCGGCCATGATCGAAGCCGCGCTCAACCGTCGTGTGGCTGCCGCTCTCGTGGCCCTCGTTCTGCTCCTCCCGTCCTGGTCGGGCGAGGCGCACGAGATCCCTGCCGACGTGACCGTGCAGGCGTTCGTGAAGCCCGAGGGCCGCACGCTCCGCATGCTTCTGCGGGTCCCGCTCGTCTCGCTGCGCGACTACGACTTCGACGTGAGCGGGCCGGGCTACCTGGAGGTCGAAGGGGCGGACGCGGCCATCCGGGAGGCGGTCGACGTCTGGATTCCGGACTACGTGCGCATGTTCGAGGGCGAGCGCGATCTCGGACGCCCGACGACGGCGGCGGTACGGGTCGCGATCCCGGGGGACCGGGCCTTCCGGAGCTGGGAGCGCGCGCTCGAGAACGTGCGCTCGGAGCCGCTCGCACCGGGGACGCCGCTCCCCCCGCAGCAGGCTATGGTGGATATCCTCCTCGAGTGGTCCATCGAGTCGGAGGACTCCGACTTCTCGCTCGAGTCCGAGCTGGCGCACCTCGGGCTGCGCACCGTGACCGTGCTCCGCTTCCTCCCCCCCGGGGGAGCCGAGCGCGCCTTCCAGCTCTCGGGTAACCCCGGCCTCGTTAGGCTCGATCCGCGCTGGCACCAGGCGGCTTGGCATTTCGTGGTCTTCGGCTTCGAGCACATCCTGGACGGAATCGACCACCTGCTCTTCCTCCTCGTGCTCGTGGTCCCCATCCGGAGCTTCCTGGCGCTGGTGCCGATCGTCACGTCGTTCACGATCGCACACTCGATCACGCTCGTGGCCGCCGCGCTGGGCATCGCTCCGAACGCGCTCTGGTTCTCCGCGCTCGTCGAGACGGGGATCGCCCTCTCCATCGTCTTCATGGCGTTCGAGAACATCCTCGGCACCTCGCTGTCGAACCGATGGATGGTCGCTTTCGGCTTCGGCCTCGTGCATGGCTTCGGATTCTCCTTCGCCCTCACCGAGTCGCTTCAGTTCGCGGGTGCACACCTGCTCACCTCACTCGTGTCGTTCAACGTCGGCGTCGAGCTCGGCCAGCTCTTCGTGCTCGCGCTGGTCGTGCCTGTGCTGCGCTTCGCCTTCGCGCGGTTCCTTCCGGAGACGATGGGCGTCGTCGTGCTCTCGGCCGTCCTCGCTCATACGGGATGGCACTGGATGCTCGACCGCGGCGGTCGGCTCCTGCAGTACGACGTCACCGCTCCGGTCCTGAACCGTGGCTTCGCCTTGATTCTGCTCGACTGGGCGATCCTGGGGGCGGTCGTGCTGGCTACGCTTCTGGGGCTGCGGGGCGCGTTCGGTTGGTGGCGACGGGGACGCGGCGAAGCGCCCACATGAGCGGAGCGCTCATTCCGTAGAAGGCCTACCGGGAACGGGGAGGCGGCCCGTAGTTGACCGGACCGGATCCGTTGGGCAGATTCCCGGACCCTTCCTGATGATGAGAATGGTTCTCACCCTCATCCGGACCCCTTAGCCGGGACGCCCTTCCGATGAGCACGCACACCGCCGTATCCGACGGCCGCACCCTTCTCGACGCGTGGAGCGCGCTCCGCGAGGAGGAGCCGAAGCTCCGCATCCGGGACGCCGCCACGCGTCTCGGGGCCTCCGAGGCGCAGCTCCTCGTGGCCCAGCAGGTCGCCGAGGGCGGTGATACGCCTGCGCCCGTGTCCATCTCGCCGGACGTCCTCACGCTCCTGCCCCGTCTCGAGGCGCTGGGCGATCTCATGGCGCTCACCCGTAACGACGTCTTCGTCCACGAACGCACCGGCGTGTACGAGAACGTCTCGGGGAACTCGCACGCGGCGCAGGTCGTGGGACACGAGGTCGACCTCCGCATCTTCCCCGCGTACTGGTGCTTCGGCTTCGCGGTCGAGACCCCGAGTCGGGGGGCTCCGCTGCGCTCTCTGCAGTTCTTCGACGCCCACGGCGACGCGGTGCACAAGATCTACGCGCGCGAGGGGACCGACCTCGAGGCGTATCACGCGCTGGTCGAGGATCTGCGGGTGGAGGCGCCCGAGGGTCCGGGTGGCCCGGGCACACTTCCGGTGGAGCCGCGCCCCGCGCCCGCCGCCGACCGCCCGGATGGTGAGATCGACGTCGCCGCCCTCGAGCAGGGGTGGCGCGGGATGCGCGACACGCACGACTTCTTCCACCTCCTGCGCGCGGGGAAGGTGGGTCGCGTTCAGGCGCTTCGGCTCGTGGACGAGGAGCTCGCTCGGCCCACGGATGGCGAGGCGCTGCGTCGCGTCCTGGAGGGGGCCTCCGAGCGCGAGGTGCCGATCATGATCTTCGTGCGCAGCCCCGGGACGTTCCAGATCCACCACGGCCTGATCCACCGCGTCGTGGACGCGAACGGGTGGCTCAACGTCCTCGACCCGCGCTTCAACCTGCACGTGCGCGCGGATCGCATCGCCCAGTCGTGGATCGTGCGCAAGCCGACCGAGACCGGGTGGGTCACCTCGCTCGAGCTCTATGACGAGAACGCGCAGCTTCTCGCGCTCCTCTTCGGCGAGCGGGAGGAAGGCGAGCCCGAGCGGGAGGCCTGGCAGGCGCTCCTCTCGTAACGGCCGGACGCTCTGGCGGGACGGTCGCGACGGTCGTTCGGCAGGTCGCTCCGGCGCTCACTCCGACGTCGCCGCGCCCGTCGGTTCGTCGACGGCGGTCGGTACGCCGAGCTCCTCGCACGCCTGCTCGACCTCGGCGAAGCTCCCGCACACGCGATTCGCGGCCGACAGACGCTCCGGCTCGTGCGTCGTCGCGAGCCCGACGACCCGCATTCCCGCTCTGCGCGCGGCTTCGATCCCCAGCGGGGCATCCTCGATCACCAGACAGGTGTCGGGTGGCACGCCGAGTCTTCGGGCGGCTTCCACGAAGAGGTCCGGCGCCGGCTTGCCGGCCCCGCCCACGTCGTCGACGGTCACCACCACGCCACCGAAGTGGGCGCGGAGGTCCAGCGCTCGATCGGCGGCATGGAAGAGGGGCGGGTCCATCGCCGTGGCGAGGCCGGTCGCGCACAACTGCCGGAGTCGACCGTGGAACGCCTCGAAGCCGTCCACGAAGCGGATCCGACCGGGAAGCAGACGCTCCATGATCTCGCGCCGCTCGCGTGCGAGCGCCTCGGGATCGTCGGCGAGGCCGAGTGCGTCACACAGCACGCGCGTGCCGTCGAGCAGGGAACGGCCGGTCAGGAGCGGCTTGATCGCCGCCCGGTCGTAGTTGAGCCCGCGACGTCCGAGGAGCTCCCGCTGGGCTTCGTCCCAGAGCGCCTCGGTATCGAGAACGACACCCTCCGCGTCGAAGAGGACTGCGCGGATCATCGACGCCTGCCCGTCGGTCCGTCGAGCGTGAAGTCGGCGTAGACGAAGCCGTCGCGCTCCACGGCCTCTCCGGACCGCAGAGCGATCCGCTCGGCGAGCATCGGGCCGGCCGCGACCACCGTGTGGAACTCGCCGTTCTCTCCGCACGGATCGACTCCCTCGGGGAGGGCGTCGAGGAAGGCCCGGTCGTAACGGGCACCCGCGAGGGCGCGCTCGACACGCTCGGGGTCGAGCGAGACCACGAACGCCTCCACTCCGGACGCCACGATCGCGCTTGCGAGCTCGGTCGTGTCGCGCTCCCAGAGCGGAAAGACGGGCTCGATGCCGGAGCCCTCCAGGAGCTCCTCGCGGTATGCACGGACGTCGGCCAGGAAGAGGTCCCCGAACGCCATTGCGTCCACGCCCGCGTCGCGGGCGGTCCGTAGGTGCGGCCGGACGGCTTCGACGTACTCGTCGTTGGAGCACGGCCAGGGGAGCTCGACGACCGTCAGGGGCAGTCCGGCGGCCTCCGCCTGCGCCTCGAGGATCTCGATGCGGGTCCCGTGGATCGC
>JANQME010000077.1 GCA_028280205.1 Longimicrobiales bacterium | reverse complement strand
CTGGACCTCGGCCGGCGTGGGCTGCCACGAAGACCCGTCGGGCTCGTCGCCACGGAACGCGGCGAGGACCTCGTTCCGTACCTGCCCAGCGGCGCGATCCTCGGACGCGCGCCGCGGAACGTCGACCACGGTGGACGTCGCCGAGGGGTCGGCGCCCGCCTCGAGGAGCACGCGCACCACGTCCGTACGTCCGAGAGACGCAGCGAACATGAGGGGCGTCTGGCCACGGGCCGATTCCACCGCGTCGGCCGGCGCGCCCGAGTCCAGCAGCACGCGGACGGTCTCCGGGTCCCCGGAACGGGCCGCGAAGTGCAGCGGTGTGACGCCGCCCGTCGTCGTAGCCGCCGTGACGTCGGCGTCCGCCTCGACGAGGAGTCGTGCGACACCGGCATGACCTCCCCGCGCGGCGAGATGGAGCGGCGTGTATTCACCGAGCCGGGTGACCGCCCCGACATATGCACCCGCGTACAGGAGTACCTCGGCGAGCTCCGGCGAACCGGATTCGGCGGCCCAGTGCAGCGCGGTCATCCCATCGCCCTGCGCGGCGTTCACGTCCGCACCGGAGCGAAGCAGCGACCGCACGCTCTCCACGTCGCCGCGCATGGCCGCATCGGCCACCGGTGACTCCGGCGGTGTCGCGGACCAGAGGAGAAGCGTCGCGAGAAGGGCGACCCACACGTTGATCTGAAGCGTCCGTCCGGTCTTCACCTGTGCCTTCCTCCCGTCGTACACGTGTTCGGCAGCTCCCGCGTCACCCCTGTGCGGACGCGGACATCGGCATCGTCAACGACATCGCGCCCGTGCTGTCCCCGAACGAGTGCAGATCCGTGTGGCCGAGGGCGTGCATGAAGCTCAGCATCGCATTCGCCATCGGCGTCCCGTCGGGTGCCTTGAGGTGCAGATTGCCTTCCAGCCGCCCGTTCGCCCCACCGAGCGCGATCAGGGGGCAGCGACGGTGGTTGTGCAGATTCCCGTCCGCCATCGGCGAGCCGTAGATGATCATCGTCTTGTCGAGCATCGTCCCGTCGCCCTCCCGGATCTCGTCGAGTCGCTCGAGGAGGTAGGGGAGCATGCTCACGTGGTACCGGTTGATCTTCTGGAAGTCGAGGATCGCCTCCTCCCGCCCACCGTGGTGCGAGGCGGGGTGGAAGGGCTTGTCCGTCCCGCTCTCCGGGTAGACCCGAGCGGAGGAGTCGCGGCCCATCTTGAAGGAGAAGACGCGCGTCGTGTCCGACGCGAAGGCGAGGGCCTGCAGGTCGAACATGAGCCGGACGTGCTCCTCGAAGGAGTCGGGCACCCCCGCCGGGGCGGTGGGAAGCTCGCGCTCTTCGCCCGTCGAGTTCTGCGCCTCGACCATCTGGATGCGACGCTCGAGCTCACGGACGTTCTGCAGGTAGCGGTCCAGCCGTTCGCGGTCGTTCGGGCCGAGCTCGCGCTGAAGCTGCGCCACCCGTCCGCTCACCCAGTCGAGGATCGACGCCGACGTGCGGCGACGCAGGGCACGCTCCTCCGCCGTCCCCCCTGCCCCGAAGAGCTGCTCGAACGCGACGCGCGGGTCGCGGATCACGGGCAGCGGCTCCGTCGGCGACGCCCACGAAATCGAGTCGGTGTAGACGCAGGTGTAGCCGTACGCGCAGCCGCCCGACTGATTGATGTTCTCGATACAGAGCTGCATCGAGGGGATCGGGGTGTTCTGGCCGAAGCGCTCCGCGTGCATCTGGTCGAGCGAGGTCCCGACGAAGACGTCCGAGCCCTCGGTCTGCTTCGGGTGCGACTGCGTCAGGAAGACGGCGCTGGAGCGGAAGTGGTCTCCGCCGATCTCCGGAGCCTGAAAGGCCTCCGCCATGCGCACGTCCGTGTTGCTGACGATCGTAAGGTAGTCGCGCCACCCCTCCAGCGGCTGCAGCGCGCTGGGGGTCAGGTCGAAACCCCGACCGACCTGGGCGGGCGACCAGAGGTTCTGCGACGCGCCCCACTCGTTGCTCCCCGCCGCGCCGTGCACCATCTCGATCGCGATGAGGCGAGGAGCGTCGACCTCGGCCCGTGCGGCAGCCGACAGCCGGCCGGCCGGGACCATCGCATCGAGGAACGGGAGCGCGATCGAGGCGCCCATCCCCTGCAGGAAGGTCCGGCGCTCCATGTGCTTCCCGGTTATGAAGTGCATCGTCGTGATTCTCCTCGAGTCTCCGGTCGTGCCGGTGTCTTGAATTCGGTCAGTTGTCCGCGTCGGCCACCGCACCCGCCCGCTGCATGCGGAACGCGTCGCTCTTCACGACGCCGAGTACGAAGGACGACATGCGGTAGTCGTTCTCCTCGGCTTCCCGCACGATCACCCGGATCGTGGGCTGGTCGTAGTACTCGACCCGGCGCCCGAGGGCGTACGCCATGAGGTTCTGCGTGAAGGTCCGCACGAGCGGCGTCGGCATGGCCAGCAGCGCGGCGTTGAGCTCGTTCGGGCTCGTGACCGGTGTGCCGTCGTACAGCTCGCCGCGCGTGTCGAGCGCGACCCCGTTCTCGCGGATCCGCCAGCGCCCGGTGACGTCGTAGCTGTCCAGCGCGAGCCCGATCGGGTCGATGAAGCGGTGGCACGCGTTGCACGTCGGGTTCGCGCGGTGCTGCTCCATGCGCTCCCGGGTCGTCAGCATGCGCCCGTCCGCGGCACCCTCGGTCTCCTCGAGCGTCGGGACGTTCGGTGGCGGAGCCGGCGGCGGCGTGCCCATGACGACCTCCATCACGTACTTCCCGCGCAGCACCGGCGAGGTGCGACCCGCCACGGAGGTGAGCGTGAGGATGCTCGCGTGGCCGAGGATTCCGCGGCGATAGTCGCTCGGGTACTCGACGCGTCGGAAGTCGTCTCCGACGACGCCGGGGATCCCGTAGTGGCGCGCGACCCGCTCGTTCATGAACGAGTAGTCCGCGGTGTAGAGGTCGAAGACGCTCGCGTCCTCGCGGACGAGGTTCGCAAAGAAGACCTCGGTCTCGCGACGAAGATCGTCGGCGAGCTGCTGATGGAAGTCCGGGTACAACAACCGGTCCGGGTGGACCTTGTCCAGGTCGTCGAGCCGCAGCCACTGGGCCGCGAACCGCGTAGCCAGAGCTTCGGAGCGCTCGTCCTCCAGCATGCGGCGGACCTGCGCCTCCAGCTCGTCGTCGTCCGAGAGGTCACCCTCCGCCGCGATCTCTCGCAGCTCGTCGTCCGGAGGCAGCCCCCAGAGGAAGTACGAGAGACGGCTGGCGAGGTCGAGGTCGTTGAGCGGATAGCTCTGCCCCGTGTCGATCCCGGAGGGTGCCTCCTCCAGCCGGAAGATGAAGTCCGGGCTGGCGAGCATCGCCTCGATCGCGGTGCGGACGCCGACCTCGAATCCGCCCTCCTCGACCCCGAGGTCGTAGAAGCGCATGAGCGCCTCCTCGTCCTCCTCGGTGAGCGGACGGCGGAAGGCCTGCGGTCCGAGCCGCGAGACGATCTCGAAGGCGCAGGGACGTGCCTCCTCCGGCGTCGTCGGACGGCAGGAGAAGATCCGGTCCCGGCTCGGCGTCTCGGAGACCCCGGTCACCTCGTTCGGCCCGGCCACGACAAGATCCTTGAGGTGGGCGAGCGAAGTGATGCCGTAGCCGCGCACGCCGATCTGACGATCGGAGAGCGACCAGTCGTGCGGCGAGAGCAGATCCTCGACCGGACCCTCCGTCTGCTTGAGGAAGGCCGCCGTCACCCGGCGCGGACCGGCCCGGACGAAGATCGGATCCGTGCGCATGTTCACGCCGTTCGGATCGGCCACGCTCATCCAGCGGTCCATGTCGAGCAGAGCCACCCGCTCACCGTCGATCGAGACCTCGATCTGCTCACCCGGCGTCACTCCGCCGAAGAAGCCACCCGTGGTCGTGTGCTCGAACGCGAGGCGGAACTCGTACAGACCGTCCGCGATGAAGTTGTGTGTCACCGAGATCCCGCCGCGCGTCCCGTACGGCGCGCCCTCGACGCGCTCCCACTGAGACGCGTAGCCCGGGTTCGTATACGTCGTCGAGCTCGGCGCGGCGTCCGGATCTCCGACCGCCATGCGGCTGATCGTCGCGGCGGCGTTCAGATACGAATCGAGCAGTGTCGCCGACAGCATCTGCGCATCCGCGATGTTGTCGAAGTTCGCGCTCTTCGTGTCGAGGGGGAGGAATGCGCTGGGGTCGATGTCGAGCCCCAGCAGATCCTTGATGGAGCGCTGGTACTCGATCTGGTTGAGACGCTGGAAGGTGCGTCCACCCGGATCCGGGCTGCGCGCCGCCGCCTCGTCGATGCGCTGCTCGAGCGACGCGACGAGCGCCTGCAACGTATCGCCGGCCGGCCGCGACACCCCGGGCGGGGGCATCATGTTGGCCCGGAGCTTCAAGACGATCTTCTCCGCCACCTCGGCCGAAAGATGAGGCTGCGTCGCGTCGAACGTCTCGAGCGACAGGTTGCCGCGGAGACGCCGGTCGCTGTGGCACCGCACGCAGTACTCCTCGATGACGGTCTGGTCGTCCTCGGCCGCCCAGGCGGTGAGATCCAGCTCGGCTGGGGGAGGGGAGCCGCCGAGTGCGGTGGAGGAAAGCACCGGGGGCGCGTCCGCGGTCCCGGCGAAGGCAAGCGCGGTCCCGAGGACCGCGAGAGAGACGCTGATCGACTTCATCGGGCTGTGCACCCTGGGGTTCGGGCAAGAGATCGGAGCGCCGGAATCACCGGGCGCTCACGTGAGAACGACCCGTCACACCCCGGTTTCGTTGAGCTTCGTCCCGAGTCGGGCAGCCCTCGAATCAAAATACCGGGGTCCTCCGAGCGTCGAAAGCAGATCGGGTCCTAGTGATCGTCGTGGTTGAGCTCGTACTCGCGCTGCGCATGCATCCGCTCACTGCCCTGCCTCCGGTCCCGGGCGCGCGCGGCGCGCATCGCCATGTCGCGCGTGCCCGAGGTGTGGGCGGTGGGAAGGGAGAACTCGCGGGCCAGATTCGTGCTCCCGCACTCCGGACAGCTCGGCGTTTCCTCGCGGCGCACGAGCGCTTCGAAGTCGTGCCCACAGTCTTGGCAGGAGTATTCGAAGATCGGTATGATGCTATCCTGGCGTCTGAAGTGTGACGAACGGTCGATCCACCCGTACAGACTACCGACGAAACGGCTTTGTTGGTCCGAAGCCGCGCGCCGGGGGATCGACTTCAACGAGGTACGGATCGGAAACGGACATGATGACCGGAAACGCTGCGGGCCGCGCGCTCTTCATCGTCGCATTCGCCCTGCTGGCCGGCGGGAGCACGATTTCGGCCCAGACGCCCGAAGAGACCGTGACGCGGGAAGAGCTCACCGAGTTCGCCCGCGCCCACATGGCGATCGCCGACGTGCGTGACGAGTTTCACGGCGAGGTGGCACGGGTCCACGACGCCGAAGGCCGACTGCGCGCACGTGAGCAGGTCGAGGAGCGCATCGCGACCGTGCTCGAAGAGCAGGAGATGACCCGTGAGCGCTTCGACGAGATCACGCTCCTCATCAGCCTCGACGGGGAGCTGCGCGCGCTGTTCGACTCGATCCTCGTCGAGCTCGCCGAGGAAGGGACGGAGCGCTAACCGCTCGCGCGCGGGGCCTGCCACGACGCGTTCGTGATCAGCAGGACACGCAGTTGTGGTTGTTCACCGCGCCGAGGCTCTCCAGCAGCGCGATCGTCTCCGGGAACGGGCTGATGCGCTGCACCGGCCCGTTCGCCATGTCGACCGTGGTCTGCCCGCGTCGGCTCACGACCATGACGTCCCCGCCCCGCTCGACCAGGTAGCGGATCAGCTCGTTGTCGCCCCGGGCGGCCGCATGGTGCATCGCGGTGTACCCGTTGTGGTCGCGCTCGTTGACGTCCGCCCCGAGCTCCTCGACGAGGTAACGCACGGCGGGAAGCCACCCGTCGGGCACGGTGCGGTGGATGTTGGCCGCGTAGCCCTCGCCGTAGCCCACGCCGGACGCGGCGTGGATCGGGTAGGCGCCGGGGCCGCCGATCGGTACCGGCGGAACGCCGGACGGATCGGGCTCGCCGTCCTCCTGCCCCGGGTCCCCGCCCCCGAAGCGGCGCGGCGCCGTCTTCATGGTCGGGATGCTCGGGTCCGCCCCGTGCTCCACCAGGAGCTTCATCACCGGCAGATCCAGCGCGTAGGCGGCTCGCCAGAACGGCGTCGCGCCCATACGGTCCACGCGCAGATAGTCGTCGCCGAACGTCGTGAACCAGAGCTGCTTGTCGAGCCGAACATTCGGATCGACCCCGGCCTCGAGGAAGGCGCGCATCAGATCGACGTAGGTGACCTGCTGCTGCATGTAGTGGACGGGCTGCGGGTGGCGAGACTTCGGGATCCACTGCGTGTTGATCGTGGCGTACAGGGGCGACGCATTGGCGTCGTTGGCGAGGTTCGGGTCCGCACCGCGCTCGAAGAGCTCCATGGCGAGGTCGAAGTGCCCATTGATCGTCGCCAGGAGGAGCGGCGTCGTCCCGTCCCCCTCCGTCCGTTGATCGATGTCGGCCCCGCCGTCCAGGAGCGCCCCGACCGCGGACGCGTTGCCGTCCCGAACCGCGAGGTGCAGCGCGGTCAGTCCGCCGTAGCCCCCCACGAGCTGGGCGTGCGAGTACCGAGACGAGGGTCGACGGTCACGCTGCTGCGCGTTGATCTCGTCCCGCGAGGGGCCTCGGGGGGAAGCAGCGGCCGAGGCCCGACTCGACTGCGATCGACGGGTCCGGGACGGCATACCTCCCTCCCGGGCCTCGCGGATCGACTCCTGGAGCTCCTCCTGCCGACGGCGGTCGGCACGGTCCCACTGCTCGCGCTCGTCCATGTCCATGACGCGCGCCGTCACGGCCGGGTCCGCACCGGACGCGAGGAGCCGCTCGACGACGGGTGCGTGCCCGCCCGCGGCCGCGAACATGAGCGGAGTCTGCTGCCACATGCGCTCCTGTGCATCGACCTCCGCGCCGTGCTCGAGGAGCGCGGTCACGACGTCGACATCCCCGGATCCTGCGGCGAAGTGCAGCGCGACGGCGTCGCCCGTCGACGTCCGGGCGTCCGGATCCGCGCCCGCCTCGAGCAAGAGCCGGGTCACCCCGCCGGCTCCCGCCTTCGCAGCCACGTGGAGCGGGGCGTAGTCCCCGAGCCTCGTGAGGGCGTCCGTGCGCGCCCCGGCCGCCAGCAGGACGCCCGCCATCTCGACGAGATCCTCTTCGGCAGCCCAGTGCAGCGCCGTCATCCCGTCACCCTGTGCGGCGTTCACGTCCGCACCGTTGCGAAGAAGCGTGCGGACCTCGGTCAGGTCGCCGCGCATCGCCGCGTCGGCGACGGGGGCCTCGGGCGGGGTGGCGCCCCACAGCAGCAGCGTCGCGAGCAGCGCCGCTGCGGCATGCGCCTCGAGTCGGCGGGGCTCGAATCGGGCCATCGGGACCTCCTTCCCTAGCGGTCGGGCGAGGCGGCGGACGCCCAGTTCAGCGGCAGCTCACCGGTGGAGTCGCCGAACGACTGTGCATCCTCATGACCGAGCGTATGCAGCATGGAGAGCATCGCGTTCGCCATCGGCGTTCCGTCGGGGGCCTTCAGGTGCACGTTGCCCTGGAGCTTCCCGTTGGCGTGTCCGAGCACGATGAGCGGCGCGCGCCGGTGGTTGTGAACGTTCCCGTCCGCCATGGGCGAGCCGAAGATGATCATCGTCTTCTCGAGCAGGTCGGTACCGCCCTCGTCGATGTCCTTCAGGCGCTGCAGGAAGTACGGCAGCATGCTCACGTGGTACCTGTTGATCACGGCGAAGTCGAGAATCGCCGCCTCGCGGCCACCGTGGTGCGACGCCGGGTGAAACGGGGTGTCCGTCCCGCTCTCCGGGTACACGCGCGACGACGCGTCCCGCCCCGTCTTGAAGGAGAAGACTCGCGTGATGTCCGAGGCGAAGGCGAGCGCCTGGAGGTCGAACATGAGCTTCATATGCTCACTGAACGAGTCGGGAACGCCGGCCGGCGCGCCCGGGAGCTGGCGCTCCTCTCCGGACGAGTTCTGAACCTCGACCGCCTGGATGCGCCGCTCGATCTCGCGCACGTTCTCCAAGTAGCGGTCGACGCGCTCGTAGTCGGACGGGCCGAGCTGGCGCCGCATGCGCGCCATGTCCTCGGCGATCCAGTCCAGGATGCTGGAGCTCGTGCGACGGCGGCGCGCCCGCTCCTCCGGGCTGCCTCCCGCACCGAAGAGCATGTCGAACGCCACCCGCGGGTCGCGGATCATCGGGAGCGGCTCGGTCGGAGACGCCCACGAGATCGAGTCCGTGTAGACGCACGAATACCCGTACGCACACCCTCCGGCCTGATCGACATTCTCGATACAGAGCTGCATGGAGGGAATCGGCGTGCCCTGTCCGAAGCGCTCCGCATGCATCTGGTCGAGCGACTGGCCGACGTAGACGTCCGAGCTCTCGGTCTGCTTGGGATGCGACTGCGTGAGAAACACCGCGCTCGAGCGGAAGTGATCGCCTCCGATCTCGTTGGGCTCGAACGCCTCCGCCATCCGCACGTCGGTATTGCTGATGATCGTGAGGTAGTCGCGCCACGGATCGAGCGGGAGGAGCGAACTCGGCGTGAGGTCGAAGTCGCGGCCCACGGTGGCGGGCGCCCACAGATTCTGCGTGGCGCCCCACTCGTTCGAGCCTGCGGCTCCGTGCACGAGCTCGATCGCCACGAGGCGTGTGGGGTCGGTCTCGTCGAGCGCTCCGGCCGACGCGCGCAGACGCCCGGCGGGCACCATCGCGTCGAGGAGGGGCAGCGCCACGCTCGCGCCCATCCCGCGCAGGAACGTGCGTCGCGGCAGCGTCTTTCCGGAAATGAAGTCCATCGATTCGTCTCGTCTCCAAGGCACCCCGAGGGGTGCTCTTCAGCTCAACTCAGTCGTCAGCTCAACTCAATCGTCGGCGCCGTCCTCGGCGGTCGCGGGTGCGGCCTGCATCCGGAACGCGTCGCTCGTCGCAACGCCCACGAAGAACGCGGACATCCGGAAGTCGTCCTGCTCGGCCCGACGTACGATCTCGCGGATCGCCGGCTGATCGTACCACTCGATGCGGCGGCCGAGTGCGTAGGCCATGAGGTTGGCCGTGAAGGTCCGGACGAGCGGCGTCGGACGCCCGAGGAGCGCCTCCTGGAGCTCGGCCGGGTTGTTGATCGGGGTCCCGTCGTAGAAGTCGCCGCGCGTATCGAGCGGGTTGCCGTTGTCGCGCACGCGCCAACGGCCCGTCACGCCATAGCTGTCGAGCGACAGCCCGATCGGGTCCATGAAGCGGTGGCACGCGTTGCACGTCGGGTTGGCACGGTGGATCTCCATCCGCTCCCGCGTGGTGAGGACCCGTCCCTCCTCGGCCTCCTCGGTCTCCTCGAGCGTCGGAACGCCCGGCGGGGGCGGAGGCGGTGGGGTACCCATGATCACCTCCATGACCCACTTCCCCCGAAGCACGGGCGAGGTACGCCCCGCCATCGAGGTGAGCGTCAGGACGCTCGCGTGGCCCAGCACACCGCGGCGCATCGAGCCCTCCGGGTACGAGACGCGCCGGAAGTGGTCTCCGGTCACGCCCTCGATCCCGTAGTGACGCGCGAGGCGCTCGTTCAGGAAGGTGTAGTCGGCCGTGTAGAGCTCGAACACCGGCTGATCGTCACGGACCAGATTCGTGAAGAAGAGCTCGGTCTCGCGCAGCATCGCGTCGGCGAGCTGCTGGTGGAAGTCGGGCTCGAGGCGCACGTCGGGGTGCACCTTGTCGAGGTCCTGGAGGCGCAGCCACTGCGCGGCGAAACGATGGCCCAACGCCTCGGCGCGGGGGTCGGCGAGCATGCGCCGCACCTGCTCCTCGAGCACGTCCTCGTCGGACAGGTCACCCGCCGCGCCGAGCCTCCGCAGCTCGTCGTCGGGCGGAAGACCCCAGAGGAAGTAGGAGAGGCGGACGGCCAGATCCTCCTCCGAGATCTCCCAGACGTCGGACGGGTCCACGCTGCCGGGGGCCTCCTCGAAGCGGAAGACGAAGTGGGGGCTGGCGAGCATCGCCTCCAGCGCGGTGCGGATCCCCATCTCGAAGCCGCCGTCCTCGACGCCGTATTCGTAGAAGTCCAGGAGCGCCTCGCGGTCCTCGTCCGTGAGCGGACGCCGGAATGCGCGGGCACCCAGCCGCTCGATGATCGACTCGGCGCAGGGGCGCTCCTCCTCGGGGGCCGTGGGCCGGCAGGAGAAGATCTCTCGGCGCACCGGGGTCTCCGAGACGCCGGTGACGTTCTCCGGCCCCACGATCACGAGGTCGCGCATGTGCGGGAGCGACATGATCCCGTACGTCCCGGCGATCGCGGTGCTGGCCAGGGACCACTCGTGCGGCGAGATCAGGTCCTGCACCGGGCCCTCTGCCTTCTGCAGGAACGCGGCCGTCACGCGGTGGGGTCCGGCCTTCACGGTGATCGGGTCGGAGCGCATCTCGACCCCTTCCGGGTTCGAGACGTGCATCCAGCGGTCGAGGTCGAGGAGCGCCACCCGTTCGCCGTCGATCGAGATCTCGACCTGCTCGGGCGACTCGGGCGTCGTGTTGAGCGCCGAGGCGCCGTTGCCCACTGCGGTCCCCGTGGTCTCGTGGTGGAAGGAGAAACGGAAGACGTAGTCGCCGTCCGCCGGGAAGTTGTGCACGACCGAGACGCCGCCACGCGTGCCGTACGGCGCGCCCTCCACCCGCTCCGTCTGCGACGCCCACCGGGGAACGCGGTACTGCGCCTCCGCCGAGGTGGCGTAGGGATCGCCTACCGCGAGGCGGGCGATCTCGGCCGCCGCGTTCAGGTAGGCGTCGAGCAGGGTGGGCGACAGCATCTGCACGTCGGCGATGTTGTCGAAGTTGGCGCTCTTCGTGTCCGGCGGAAGGTAGTCCGAGGCGTCGATCCGAAGGCCGAGCAGGTCGCGGATCGACGCGGTGTACTCCGCCTGATTGAGACGCTGGAAGGTGCGCCCCCCGGGGTTCGGCTCCCGCGCGGCTACCGCGTCGAGGCGCGACTCGAGCGACTCCACGAGCGCGAGCAGCGTGTCGCCCTCGGGACGCGACACCCCCGGCGGAGGCATCATGCCCGCGCGCAACTTGACGACCATCTTCTCCGCGACCTCGCCCATTGCCGCGGGGCGCTCCGCGTCGAAGCGCTCGAGCGAGAGGTTGCCGCGCATCCGGCGGTCGGAGTGGCAGCGGACGCAGTACTCCTCGATGACCGTGTTGTCGTCGATCTCGGGGAGCGCCCCGG
>JANQME010000061.1 GCA_028280205.1 Longimicrobiales bacterium | reverse complement strand
TCGAAGATCGTGTGGCGGGCGCACTACCCGGAGCCCGGCGGCGCCGAGGCCGAGGACTACGTGAACCTCCTGAGCCAGGGTCTTCTGCGTCCGGGCGAGCTCGAGATCTACGTGATGGACGCGGACGGCTCGAACGTGCGCCAGCTCACGGACGTGGGCGGTGCCAACTTCGCGCCGTACTGGCACCCCGACGGCGACAAGGTCCTGTGGAGCTCGAACCACCACGACCCCGCCGGGCGCGACTTCGAGATCTACATGATCAACCTCGACGGCACCGGGATGGAGCGCGTCACCTACTCCGAGGGCTTCGACGGCTTCCCCGTCTTCAGCCCGGATGGGCGGCATCTCGTCTTCGGCTCCAACCGCAACAACGGTGGGACGTCGGATACGAACGTGTTCATTGCGGAGTGGGTGAACTGACGCTCGACGGATAGGCGCGGCGGAGGGGCCGACGGCGATCTCTCTCGGGCGCTGCGCTGCGGTCGCTGCGCGACCGACCCGCTCAGTGCTCCCGGTACCGCTCCAGGAACGACGCGAGGATGCGGTGGGTGAGGCCCCAGACGTGCTCGCCGGCGACGAGGTAGCTGGGAAACTCCTTCGAGAAGCCGTCGAAGCGGATCCTCGTGGTGGAAGCGGTGTCCGGGTCCGCGAGGCGAGCGAGGCGGACCCAGTGGACACTGTCGAGCTCGTGGCTGGCGACGCGAGCTTCCGTGGCCGCCGGTACGCCGAAGACGTAAGGTACGATACGCATCTTCGGTAACCGCAGGCTCGCCGGCGCAACCTCCGGCAAGCGACCCATGGGCTCCCCGCCGTTCCCCAGGTCGACCCCGGTCTCCTCGAGCGTCTCGCGGACGGCGGTGCGCAGGAGTCCGATGTCGCCGGTCTCCCATCGCCCGCCGGGCAGAGCCATCTGCCCGGACCAGGGATCCCGCTCGTGTTCGGCCCGCTTGATGAGCAGTACGTCCAGCTCGGGCCGGGCGCGCACGACCACCGCCACGGCCGCCTCCATCCGTCCGACCCCGGGATCCGGGACCTCGTCGATTCCGAGCGCGGCTTCGCCGATCGCGGACGCTCCGACGTCCGGCCAAAGGCGCCGGCGGAGGGCGCGGAGGCGGGGATCCGACGCGATCGGCATCAGACGCCGATGCGGTCGACTCCCCAGATCACCTTGTGCATCTGGAGCTGGAAGCGGACCGGCAGGCCATCCTCGAGGATCCAGCCGGCGAGCTCCTCGAGGTCGATCTCGCCCCAGACGGGGGAGATGAGCAGCGCCCGCAGCGAGCCCTCGTCCACCCTGTCGCCGAGGTCGTGGCGCCCGATCACGTCCCTCGTCCACTCGTAGTCGGTGCGATCGCCCACGACGAACTTCACCTCGTCGCGTCCCGTGAGGTGGTCGAGGTTCGACCAGAGGTTCCGGGCACTCTCACCCGAGCCCGGACACTTCAAGTCCATGATGCGGTGCACACGCGGGTCGAGTCGCGACACATCGTACGCACCCGAAGTCTCCACGAGGACGGTGTAGCCCGCTCCGATCAGCCGGTCGGCGAGCTCCACGGAGCCGGGGTGGGCGAGCGGCTCCCCCCCGGTGATCTCGATCACGCGCGCCGGATATTCGCCCACCTGCCGCACGATCTCATCGAGGGTCATTCGCGTGCCGCCCTGGAAGGCGTACGCCGTGTCGCACCACGAACACCGGAGCGGACATCCTGTGATCCGGACGAACGTGCACGGCACACCGGCCCATGTCGACTCACCTTGGATCGAATGGAATATTTCTGAAATACGAAGGAACTTGACGTTCATTTGGGTGAAACTACGCAACGAACCCGAGGGCACCCAGCGTCGCCCGACCCGGAAACGGTTCCCCTCCCAGCACCCCATCATGGTATCCAGCGCCCACACCAACGGAGCGGGCGCGTCGTCGTCGCATGTCGGCGAATACGCACCCACGCCGGCTCCTTTCCGGCGTTTGTACCAACTCCTGCTCCCCGAGCGTGAAGACCTCGCCACGATCGCGCTCTTCGCGGTCTTCTCCGGCATCCTGTACCTGGCGACGCCGATCGCCGTCGACATCCTCGTCAACAACCTCGCCTTCGGAGCGAGCGAGGGTGTGTACATCCAGGCGCTCGTCATCCTGTCGCTCGGTCTGTTCGGCTTTCTGATCCTGCTCGGGCTGGTTCGAGCGGCCCAGTACTACGTGACGGAGCTGATCCAGCGGCGACTCTTCGTCCGGCTCACCGCCGACATGGTCTACCGCCTCCCGCGCGTGGAGATGGCGGCGCTGGACCGGAAGGCCGGTCCGGACCTGGTCAACCGCTTCTTCGATATGATCACGGTCCAGAAGGCCGCGTCCATGCTCCTGCTGGATGGGCTGAACCTCGTGCTCGGGGCGTCGGTGGGGCTGCTGATCCTCGGATTCTACCACCCCTTCCTCCTCGTCTTCGACCTCCTGCTCATCATCTCCCTGGTCGTGGTCCTCTACGGCTTCGGGGTCGGGGCGGTCCGCACGAGCATCCGCGAGTCGTACGCGAAGCACGACGTGGCGGCGTGGCTCGAACAGGTCGCGCTCTTCCCCTACCTCTTCAAGAGCGACGGTGGGGCGCGGATCGCCTCGCGCCGGGCCGACGCCCTCGCGGAGGAGTACCTGGAGGCTCGAGGCACCCACTACCGGATCGTGTTCCGGCAGATCGTCGGCCTTCTCGGCCTGCAGGCCATCGCGTCGGCTTCGCTGCTCGGCGTCGGCGGCTTCCTGGTTCTCGAGGGCCAGCTCACGCTCGGTCAGCTGGTCGCCGCCGAGCTGATCGTGTCGACGATCCTCGCGAACCTCGCCTCTCTCGGAAAGTACGCGGAGACCTTCTACGACGCGCTCGCCGCAGTGGACAAGATCGGGTACGTGGTGGATCTGCCGATCCAGAGGAGTGACGGTGAGGACGTGGCCCCCGACGCCCCTGCCGGGATGCGGATCGACGTCGACGGGCTCGCCTTCGGCTATCATCCGGAGCGACCCATCCTGAAAGACCTCACGCTGCACGTCGAGCCCGGGGAACGCGTGGCGGTCGTGGGCTCGGCCGGCGACGGGACGAGCACGCTCTTCGACATCCTGTATGGTGTCCGGTCGGCCCAGGGAGGCATCGTCCGCGTGGACCAGGTCGACATCCGCAACTGGGATCTGGAGCGCTATCGGCAGACCGTCGCACTCGTGCGCGGGCACGACATCGTCGAGGGGTCCATTCTGGAGAACGTCCGCTTCGGACGCGAAGGGCTGACGCGCTCTCAGGTCGAGACGGCGCTCGAATCGGTGGGCCTGCTCAACGCCGTGCTCCGCCTGCCCGAGGGGCTCGAAACGAAGCTCCGCATGGGCGGGCGACCGCTCTCCTCGTCGCAGCGCAGCCGTCTCGTCGTGGCACGTGCCATCGTGTGTGCGCCGCGACTGCTTCTCATCGACGAGGCGCTCGAGAATCTGGAGCCACGCACGCTGAAGGATCTCATGAACACGGTCTTCGATCCTGCGGCACCCTGGACGCTCCTGGTCGCCTCGCACGACGACGACGTTCTGAACACCTGTGCCCGTCGAGTGAACATCGCGGAGTTCGCCGCCGGTCAGCCGGGGGTGGCGGTATGAGTATGTCACGGGAGGAGTACGTACACGATCGGGAGGGCCTGCCGAGCGATGCGCTCCCGATGCTCGATCATCGGTCGGACCTCGAATCGCTCGACATGTCCCAGTCGCCGGGCTTCGTTCGGCGGATCGGCCGCTATACGCTCGTCGCGATCTTTGCGTACACCATCCTGATCCTCGTTCTGCCCTGGCAGCAGTTCGTGGGCGGGAAGGGCCGGGTCGTCGCCTTCAACCCGCTCGAGCGACCGCTCGTGCTCGAGGCCCCGCTGTCCGGACGCCTCGAGACGTCGCACGTCGTCGAGGGCCAGCCGGTCCACGAGGGCGAGGTTCTCTTCGTGATGGCGGACAACGACCCGGAGCTGCTCGACAACGTGCGCAGCCAGGTCGCCGCCGCAGAGACGCAGCTCGAAGCCGCGACGGAGAAGGTCGAGCAGATGCGGGGGCAACTCACCCAGAAGGAGGGTTCGCTGCCGCAGGTGATCGCGGCCGCGGATCAGAAGCTCGAGGCGGCACGCTTCGCCTCTCTCACCGCGGCGCTGCAGTACGACCGAATCCGGAGTCTGTACGAGAACCCGATGGGGCTGGCGTCCCAGCGCGAGTTCGAGCTGGCGACGCTGGAGCGGGACAAGACGGCGGCCGAGCTCCTCCAGGCCCGGGCTGATCGCCAGAAGGCGGAGCTCGACACGCGAGCCGAGATCGCAAAGGCTCGGGCGGATCTGAACCAGGCGCAGGCCGACTCGGCGTCCAAGTCACAGTCGCTGGTCTCGATGCAGAGCCGCCTGAACCAGACCCGCACGCTCGAGGTCGTGGCACCACGCGATGGGGTGATCTTCCGCGTGGACGCCAGCGAAGGGACCTTCCTGAGCGCAGGAAAGCCGCTTGCGACGATCGTACCGGAGACCGACAACCGGATGGTCGAGTTGTGGCTCGACGGCAACGACGTGCCACTCGTGCAGGCCCGGGAGACGCTGCCGGACGGCACCGTCCAGGAGGGAAGCGGGGTGCGACTCCAGTTCGAGGGCTGGCCGGCCGTGCAGTTCATCGGGTGGCCCTCGGTTGCGCGCGGAACGTTCGGCGGCGAGGTCGTGCTCATCGACCCGACGGACGACGGGACCGGTCGGTTCCGTGTGCTCGTGGCTCCCCGGCCCGATGTTCTGCGGAACGGCGACGTGGTGGAGTGGCCTGGGGCCCGCTGGCTGCGCCAGGGCGTCCTCGTCAACGGATGGGTCCTCCTGCAGCGGGTCCCTGCGTGGTACGAGATCTGGAGGCAGTTGAACGGCTTCCCGCCGGCACTTCCGGAAAACCCCGAGGGATTGGGAGTGTCTACATGAGGCCTGCTGCGTGCGTGGTGCTGGTGCTGGGTGCCCTCGCGACGGCGCCCGCGTCCGCGCAGGACACGCAGGCGCCCGTCGAGGACGCGAGCGAGACGGACACGCTCCCGCCGCTGCGACTCGAGGAGGTGCTCGAATCTGTGGCTACACGGTTTCCGCCCCAGCTCGCCGCCCTCATCGAGCGCGATCTCCGGGAGGGTCGGCTGCGTTCGGCCCGAGGCGTCTTCGACTTCGGGCTGGCCGGGAAGGGCGGCGGCACACTCGACGGATTCTACGAGTACACCACGGTCGACATGGCCGCGGAGCAGTTCCTCGGCCTTTGGGGCAGCACGGTCTATGGTGGGTATCGCCTGACGACCGGCGAGACGCTCCCCGACTACTACCTCCAGCGTACGCAGGGCTCGGGCGAGGCGCTCTTCGGGCTCAACGTGCCGCTCCTGCAGGGGGGCTTGACCGACGCCCGACGGGCCCGAATCGCGATCTCGGAGCTCGACGTGGAGGCCGCCGAGCCCTTCATTGCGCGTCAGCAGATCGACTTCGTGCGGGCCGCAACGGTGGCCTACTTCAAGTGGCTGGCGGCGGGCCGGAAGCTCAACTTCTCCGAAGAGTTGCTCGCGCTCGCAGAAGGGCGACAGACGGCGCTCGAGGAGCAGGTGGCGAACGGTCTCCGCCCGGACATCGTCCTGGTGGACAACCAGCGGCTCGTCGTCTCCCGTCAGCTCGATGTCGTCTCGGCGCAGCGCGACTTCCAGGGTTCGGCGCTCGTTCTGTCCCTCTTCCTTCGGACGGCGGATGGGGTGCCGACCGTCCCGGGGCGCGAGCGTCTGCCCCAGGAGTTCCCGGCCACGCCACCGGTCGATCCCGACGGCCCCGAGCCCGTGTTGCCTCAGGCGATCGAGCGGCGGCCGGAGCTTCGTGTGATCGAGCTGGAGCTCGAGCAGATTCTCCTCGAACGCGGCGTCGCGAGCAACGAAGTCCTCCCGGTTCTCGACGCGAACCTCGAGGCGGCCCGGCCCTTCGGCGAGGAACTGTACGACGACCGTTCGCTGACCGAGCTGCGTGGCGTGCTCGAGTTCAAGTTCCCCCTCCAGCGGCGGAAGGCTCAGGGCAAGGTTCAGGAGCTCGACTCGAAGTACGAGCAGGTGCGGCAGAAGCTCGTCTTCGCGGCCGACAAGGTGGTGACGGAGATCCGCGACGCCTGGATCGCCGTGGAAGCCGCCCGACAGCAGATCGACGGGTCGGAGCTGAACGTGGACCTGGCGCTCCAGCTCCAGACCGCCGAGCAGGAGCTCTTCCGACTCGGGTCGAGCGACCTGCTCGCGCTTCAGATCCGCGAGCAGGCCGCGTTCGACGCGCGTGTGACGGCGGTCGAGGCCTATCTCGAGTACTTCAGCGCGGAGGCCGACTACCGGGCCGCCACGGCCGAGGGCGTCGAGTGGCGGCGCCCCGACCCCGGTTTGGAGTAAGGAGGCGGGGATGCCGGGGTCGTCGACTATCCTTCCCGTGCGGAGGGCTCCTCGCCGGCGATCGCGGCATCGAGGAACGCCTGGACCTCGTGGAGGGTGAGCGCTCCGAGCACTTCTTCCACTTCGCTGCGGGAGCCCGCCCGAAGCAGGTCGCCGCTCTCAACGTGTCCGACGATTCCCACGCCGGTCTGTGCCCAGCGGGGGAAGACCAGAAACCCCACCCACGGAGCACGCAGGTCAGCGGTCCGCTCGGCTTCGATCGAGACGGTATAGGGATGCCCGTCGCGTCCCTCGAAGGCCGGAGGGCGGTCGTGGACGCGGAGATAGCCGGCGAGTGTCGAGTCGTTGTTCTCGCTCATCCTGGAAGGTACGGCGGCGGCGGCCGCTTGGACCGCCCCTTTCGATTCGAGTAGACTTCTAGGCTTATTCCAATCATCGAGGTGAGCGGATGCCCCGCACCATGCGTGCCGCGGTCTTCGAGGACTTCGGCGGGCCCGAGGTCATCGAGATCCGGAAGGTCCCCGTTCCCGAGCCCGGTGCGGGCGAGGTGCGGGTGCGGGTGGAGGCGGCGGCGATGAACCACCTCGATCTCTGGGTCCGGCGCGGGCTGCCGATCCAGACCCCGATGCCACATATCGGCGGCTCGGACATCGCGGGTGTGGTCGACGCCGTGGGGCCCGGAGCGGAAGACGTGCCCGTGGGCACGCGCGTCGTGGTCGATCCGTCGCTCGGGTACGACTGGTATGAGGGCCAGGATCGCGGCGCGTCGTTCGAGGAGCCGCCGTTTCGCATCATCGGCGAGCACACGCAGGGCGGCTTCGCGGAGTACGCGGTGGTTCCGGCCGAGAACCTGCTGGAGATCCCGGATGGCTTTCCCGCCACCGATGCGGCCGCGGCCGGACTCGTCTTCGTCACCGCGTGGCGGGCGCTCGTCACGCGCGGTCGGGTGCGTGCGGGTGAGCGCGTCCTGATCACCGGCGCGTCGGGCGGAGTGGGGACGGCGGCCGTGCAGATCGCGCGACGCACGGGAGCGAAGGTCTTCGGAGTCACGGGTGGCGTCGAGAACGTCACGCGCACCCAGGCGCTCGGGGCCGACATCGTCTACGACCGCTTCGAGGTCGACTTCTCGCGCGAGGTGTGGCGCGACACGTACAAGCAGGGTGTCCACGTCGTCTTCGACACCGTGGGCGAGGAGATCTGGCCGAGCTGCCTTCGGGCGCTCTCTCGCGGGGGCCGGCTGGTGACGTCGGGCGCGACGACCGGATCGCGCGGCGTGACCGAGCTCCGCCTGGTCTTCTGGAAGCAGCTCGAAATCCTCGGCAGCACGATGGGCACGCCCACCGAGTACCGGGAGGTCATGAGGCTGGTCTTCGACGGCGTGTTCGACCCGGTGGTCCAGGAGGTGCTGCCGCTCGACGAAGCGCGCCGAGCGCACGAGATCCTGGAGGAAGGGCGCATCTTCGGGAAGCTGGTGCTCACCCCGTGAGCGCGGACGGAGTGGGAGCGGACGACGAGAGTGGCGTGATCGACGGCGGCGGTGTGATCGAGGGGAGCGAGCTCACCTTCCTCGAAGCGCAGGCGCGCGTGGACGCGTGGATCTCGCAGTTCGAGGAGGGCTACTGGCCGCCGCTCAGCAACCTGGCCCGTCTCGTCGAGGAGGTCGGCGAGCTGGCGCGGGAGATGAACCACCGCTTCGGACACAAGCCGAAGAAGCCGGGCGAGCCGGAGCAGGACCTCGCGATCGAGCTGGCCGACATCCTCTTCGTGATCCTCGTGATCGCGAACGAGCAGGGGATCGACCTCGGAGACGCGCTCGAGCAGGTGCTCGAGAAGTACCGGGTGCGCGACTCCGAGCGGTGGACGCCGAAGGAGTAGGCCGACCTCTTCAGCCTCGGTAGCTCGCCAGCACCTCCACGCCGCGGTCGATCTCGTCCTCCGTGTTGTAGAAGTGCGGACTCAGTCGCACATGGCCCGGCCGGTAGTCCGCGATCACCCCGTGGGCGGCGAGGTGCTTCACCGCTCCGGACGGGTCGTCGTGGCGCACCATCACGATCGACGTCCGGTGCCCCGGCGCGGGCAGCCGCAGCTCCAGGCCGGCGCTCTCGGCGGCGTCGATCACGCGGGCGGTGAGCATTGCGTTGTGCTCGAGGATGGCGTCCAGCCCGACCTCGTCCACGATTTCCTGACCGCCGAGCGCGGTGTGCACCGTGGGAAGGGCAGGCGTCCCCATCTCGAAGCGCCGTGCGTCCCGGCGGTACTCGAAGCCCTCGGGATCGAAGTCGAACTGCCGTTCCGTGGCGAACCAAGAGGTGATGCGGGGTTCCAGGGCTTCGACCAGGGCGTCCCGGATGTAGAGGTAGGCCAGCCCGGGTCCGCCGCACAGCCACTTGAGCGGACCGGTCGTGTAGAAGTCGATGCCGGTCTCCGAGAGGTCGAGCGCGACCTGTCCGGCACCCTGGTAGCCGTCGATCAGCGAGTACGCCCCGGCCTGCCGGGCGATCTCCGCGAGGGCGCCGAGATCCTGCTCGTATCCGGTCGCGAAGAAGACGTGGCTCGTGGCCAGGAAGAGCGTTCGCTCGTCGACGGCCTCGGCGAACTGCTCCGGATCGATGCGGATCCCGTCCGGACTGCGGAGGATCACCAGCTCGAACTCGGGCTTCACGGCCCACTGATACGGCAGAGTCGGGAAGTCGAGCTCGGTGCATACGACCCGACTGCGGTCTTCGGCCGGTACCGACTCGGTGACCGCTGCAAGGGCCGTCGAGGTGGACGGGAGGAGGGCCAGCTCGCGCGGCGTCGTGCCGAGAAAGGCCGCCACGCGACCGCGCAGCTCCTCGATGCGCCCGAGCCAGTGCGCGTACCATGCGGACGCACCCATCGCGTGCCAGCGCTCGGTGAAGTCGCGCAGGTACCCCTCGGAGCGGTACGACAGGGCGCCCAGAGAGCAGGAGTTCAGATACGTCGTTCGCTCGAGGATCGGGAACTCGGAGCGGATCCGGCTGAGATCGGTCACGGGACGGGGATGGAGTGAGGACGCGGTATCGATGACGAGGCCGGCCGACCCGCGACGGGCGAGGGTAGGGCCACGCCCTCGAAGGGCGCCAGTTCGGCACGCCGGATCCGACGCAGGGTAGGGGCCGGCATGTCTCCTGTCGTCCTCGCGCTCCTGCTCGCGCTGCCCTGGCTCGCGCTCGTGTTCTTCGTGGCCTTCGTGGCGCGCATCCCCGGCCCGCTGCCCACCGCTTCCGTCCCCGGTCAGCCGTCGCTGAGCGTGATCGTCCCGGCGCGCAACGAGGCCCGGAGCATCGTCGAGTGCCTCCGCTCGATTACAGAGTCCACCTATCCGGACTTCGAAGTGATCGTGGTCGACGACCGGAGCGACGACGAGACGGCCGAGCTCGCCAGGGCGGTCCCGTCGGGCAACGCTCGGCGGATCGTGGTCGTCGAAGGCGAGCCGCTTCCGCCGGGTTGGCTGGGCAAGCCGTGGGCGTGTCATCAGGCGGCTCGTCACGCGACGGGAGAGCTGCTCCTGTTCACGGATGCGGATACGGTGCACGGCCCGCTTCTGGCCACCCGGGCCGGCACGGCGCTGCACGAGGAAGGGGCCGACCTCCTGACGGTGACCGGGCGTCAGCTCATGGAGACGTTCTGGGAGCGTCTCGTGCAGCCGCACATCTTCCTGGTCATGCTCTTCCGCTTTCCGGACTTCGAGCGCGTGGCCGCCAACGACAACTGGCGCGACGCGATCGCCAACGGGCAGTTCCTCCTCTTCCGTCGCCCCGCGTACGAGAGGATCGGGGGCCACGAAGCGGTGCGGGACGAGGTAGCCGAGGACCTGGCGCTCGCGCAGCGCGTGAAACGGGCCGGGCTCTCGCTCCGCGTCCGCAGCACCGAGACCGATCTCGCCACCCGCATGTACCGCTCGCTGCGCGAACTCGTCGACGGGTGGTCGAAGAACATCGTCATGGGCGGCCTACAGACCTTCCCGGCGGCGCTCCGCCCGTTCGTGCCCCCGGTGTC
>JANQME010000435.1 GCA_028280205.1 Longimicrobiales bacterium | reverse complement strand
GTGGCGCATCTCCACCGCATCCCCAGGCGAGCGCGGCGGCGGTGAGCAGGGCTGCGGTTCGGGTGCGGGCTGTCATGGGCGTACCCTCCGTCAGGAATCGAGAGAGATGAGCGCCGACCGGGACGCTTCGGCGGGTGCGTGTTCATCGAGCAGGAGATCGCTCAGCGTCGTGCGGGCGAGGATGCGCTTGTGCGCCTCGTTCCACTCGAGGCGGCGCAAGTGCGCGGTGCACGGGCGGTCCGAGTGGCACGGTCCACCGAGAAGGCAGACCTTGGGCGGCTCGATCTCCTCGAAGGGCTCCACGACCCGCTCGACCGTCAGCGCTTCGGGAGGCAGACGAAGGCGGTAGCCGCCACGGGCTCCCCGGCTCGAGTCGAGGATCCCCTCGAGGCTGAGCCTCCGAAGCACTTTGGCCAGGTACTCCGGGGGCAGCTCCAGCGCCTCCGCCATGCTGGCGGCCGAGACCCACGCCTCGGGTGGGTGCTGCGCCAGATGAAGGCTGGCCTGGAGGGCGTAGACGCTGCTTCTCGAGAGCATGGACGGTCTCTCAGTCGAGGGCGATCAGGAAGACCTGGTCGACGACGTGCACGACGCCGTTGGTGGCCGCAACGGAAGCCAGGATCCGGGCGCCGTTGACGAACGTGGCGCCGTCCCGGACCTCGACGTCGATGTAGTGCCCGGTCGCCTGGTAGAGCTGCATCCCGTCTTCGAGCAGCTCCATCGTGAACTTCCCTGGGCTCGCGTGGGACGTCACGACGTTGTAGAGGGTCTGCTTGTTCTCGGGCCGGAGCAGGTTGTCGAGCGCACCCTCCGGCAGCGCCTCGAACGCCTCGTTCGTAGGGGCGAAGACCGTGAGCGGTCCCGCGTTGACGAGGACGTTCTCTAGCTCGGCGGCTTGGACGGCCGCGACCAACGTCGTGTGATCGGCGGAGCCCATCGCGATGTTCAGGATGTTCGGGTCGGAGTTCTCGTCCACGACGAAGGCCTGGCCCCGATTCGATTGCGCATCGAACGACTCGGCGGTGGCTTCCGCCGAGTCGCCGGCCGTACACCCGCCGAGGAGGCACAGGGCGAGAGCGGGGCCGATCCGGCGGATTCGAAGCCGTGTGTCCATGGTCATCCTCCTGGTTCGAGCGAGTTCTGACGAAGGATCGCCGAACAATTCCGACATGTATGTCGGAATTAGGGAGCCGAAGATTGTGGTGCAATTCCCGACGGCGCAGCGCGCCGGCGATTCGAGGGTCTGCCCGAGCTACATCCCGAGCCGGCGGCGACGCTACCGCCCGGCGTACGCCCCCTGAGCCCGCCGGATGAGGTCGGCCCACTGCTCGAGCTCGTCCGGGTCCCAGACCTCGTTCATCGTGGCGCGCGCCTCGTCCTCGGGGACACCGTCGACGAGCGTCCGGTACATGTAGACGAACGCCGACGCACGCATGTTCGCGAAGCAGTGCACGTAGACCTTCCGCTCCCGGTTCGCCTGCATGACGTCGAAGAAGAGCTCGACGTCCTCCATCGTCGGGCGCTCCCAGTCGACGGGGATGTGGACGTAGGCCAGTCCGGCTCGGGCCACGTGGAAGCCCTCCCGTCCGTTCCGCTCCTCGTCGGCGATGGCGAGGTTGACGACCACGTCGTACCCCTGCTCGGCCAGGAGCGGGATCTGGTCGTAGGAGATCTGCCCCGACGAGGCGAGCCGCTCGTCGACGGTCTGCCAGTTGCGAATCGACTCGAGCGGTGCGGGCTGCTGCGCGGAGAGGGTCACGGGCGCGAGGACGGCGCCGATCGCCCATGCGGCGGCGAACGGACGGAGGAAGGCGGAGCGGAGCATCGTGGACCTTCGTGGGGTGGCGGGATACGGATCGGACCTGCCCTCGTGGGTAGGCCCCCGCGTCCGCCGGGTTCCGCGATCCTGTCTATCTTGCCCCGCATGACGCGACGCTACGAGGGCCAGGATCTCGGCCCGCGGCCACGGATCGCCGTGGTCGGCTCGGACAAGCTCGGCAACTTCATCGTCACGACGCCGCTCCTCCGGGGACTGCGGGAGCGCTTCCCCGACGCGGTGATCGACTTCTACGGGAGTCCGGTCAACCGTGCGTTCGAGGAGGCGTGCCCGTGGATCGACTGGCGCACCGACGTCTTCCCGCCGGACGAGGAGCGTGCGAGTCGGGCCGTGGACGGCGTGGCGGCGCGGACGGAGGGGCAGGGGTACGCGCTCGGGATGAACTGCGACGGCTTCAACCCCTACACGACGGAGCTCGTCACGAGGCTCGGCCCGACGTTCGCGGCGGGCGCGGCGCTGACGGACGACCTCTCCGGGCCGCTGCCGCTGGGCGACCACCCCTACCACCGCATCCTCGCCGATCCGGACTGGACGAGCCCCGACTTCCTGGAGCGGTACGAGGGCCATCTGACCTCGAACTACATCGGCGAGCTCTTCGCCCGCATGGCGTTCGTCGAGACGGACTTCTTCGCGATCTCGTTGGAGAGCGCGCCGCCCCCGTTCGACGTCCCCGACGTCCTCGTCCACGCGAACGCGAACCGGACCGCCAAGCTCTGGCCGGCCGCATCGTGGCTCGACGTGGCGGAGTGGTGCGGGGCTCGGGGACTCGAGGTCGGACTGGTCGGCGTGCTCCCGAAGCCCGGCCGGGAAGGCACGGTGGGCTACCCGATCGAGGCGGCGCTCGCGGCCCACCCCGCGGTTACGGATCTGCGGGACCGGACCTCGCCGATCGAGCTGGCGGGTGCCCTGGAGCGGTGCCGTGCGTGCGTGACCGTCGACTCCGGGCCGCTGCACGTCGCGGCCGCCGTCGGGTGTCCGACCCTCGCCGTGTTCGGCAACGACGCCGAGGGCGTCGGGGCGAGTCCGCTCGACCTCTGGCTTCCGCGGGTGGGACACGTCGAGCGGGTGCCGTCCGCTCGGCACTGTGACCTCTGTCTGGAGGACCGCTTCAAGGACGACGCATGCCTGCGGCCGATTCACCTGTGCATGGAGGGGGTGGCGGCGGGGGCGGTGATCGAGCGGCTCGACGCGCTCCTGGCGTAGCGCAGGACTTCTCACGGCACGCTCCACCCGGGGACGCTCAGGCCACGAAGGGAGCCTAACCCCCCCCCAGCACGGCGAGCTTCGCCTTGAGCGGGTGCACCGGGAAGACGAGCGTGTCGTAGACCGCGTCCATCGGCCGACCGCCGGCGGGAAAGTCCGACGCCTTGTCCGGGTACGCCGGCCGGTCGTGCGCGTTGACGTACGCCGCGATCTGCTGCGACTCCTCGTCGGTGAGCGAGCCGGGGGCGTGCAGCGGCATCGCCCAGCGTATGTAGCCGGCCAGCTTCCACACCCGGGCGGCGCCCGCTCCGTCGTTCCACGAGCGGTCGCCCCACAGGGGGCCCGGCTTCCCGACGACCACGTCGATGCCCTGTCCGTCGAGTCCGTGGCACGGCGCGCACTGCATCTCGTACAGCTCCCTGCCGCGCGCCAGGTCGAGCTCCTCGATCGGGATGTGCGACTCCTCGGCGATCGCGTTCCGGCCGAGCCAGGCGGGACGCTCGCCGACGGAGAAGCCCGATGCGAGCCAGGTGATGTAGGCGTCGAGCGCCATCGTGACCTCGTGATCGTGCGGCGGAGCCGTGCCGTTCATGCTCCGCTTGAAGCAGCCCCCGATCCGGTCCTCGAGGCTCACCAGCCGGTCGTCGCGCCGGCGGTACTGCGGGAAGGTCGCGGCCGCCCCCACGAGCGGCAGCGCGAGGTCCTTCTGCCCGGCGTTGAGGTGGCAGTTTCCGCAGGTGAGGTCGTTGCCCACGAAGTCCGCCGCGTACGTCTGCGGATCCTGGCTGATCCGGAATCCCAGACGGATCATCTCCGCTTGCCGGGGATCGGGGTGGACGTCGTCGGCGAACGGGTCGAGCCGCAGCACCCCGATGTCGGTGAGCGTGGCGGAGGCGGACACGAGCAGGTCGGCGATCGACCGTCCGGCCGTGTCGACGGCCCCCGCAGCCGACCCGGCGTCTGCGCCCGCGCCCGACCCGGCGTCCGCGCTCGAGCCGGCCCCGCCCGAGCACCCGACGACGGAGGCGACGCAGAGGGCGGCCAGAGCTCCGGCGGGGACGTTGTTCGTGGGGCGCATGGACTTCGGGGCGGGGGTCGTCGGTCGTCGTGCCCCGGCACGTGCCCGAGCCGACCATCGCACGGTAGTACCGCCCATCGGGGTCGCCAAGCTCACGCCGAGGTGGCCCAGCGCATGCGGGGACCGTGACGCTCGTGCACCACCGTGGGGGAACCGCGGCGCCGTCCGGTGCGTTCTCTTTCGCTCGATCGTGGCCGCCGCAACGCGGCGACCCTCCCCGACGGTACACGGTCCCGGGAGTCGTATCCGTGGCCCCCTCGCTGCTTTTCATCCCCGACATCAGCGGCTTCACGAAGTTCGTGAACCGGACGGCGGTCGAGCACGGCCGACACATCATCGCCGAGCTGCTCGACCTCATCATCGAGTCCGACGAGCTCGGCCTGACGGTCTCGGAGCTGGAGGGCGATGCCGTCTTCTTCTACCGGGAAGGGCCACTGCCCTCCTTCGACGAGATCGCTGCGCAGGCGCGTCGGACCTTCGAGGCGTTCCATCGCCACCTGCGGGCGTACGAGGTGGGGCGGATCTGCAGCTGCGGCGCGTGCTCCAGCGCACACGAGCTGTCGCTCAAGATCGTGGTCCACGCGGGTCCGGTGGAGCTCCTCGCGGTCCGCGACTTCCGCAAGCCATACGGTTCCGACGTGATCGTCGCCCACCGGCTCCTCAAGAACGGGTTGGACGAGTCCGAGTACCTGCTCGTCACTGACGCGGCTCTGGAAGCGATGGGCTCGGAGCGTCCCGCGACGCCATGGGCGGGGGTCCGCTCCGGCTCCACCCCGCTCGACGACCTGGGATCCGTTTCGTTCCACTGGATTCCTCTGGCTCCGCTCCGGGCCGGAATCCCGGCGCCCGAGCTCATCCGCCCGCTGGAGCGCAGCACCCGTCCCGTCGCACACGACATCTACATCGACCGGCCGCCGTCCGAGGTCTTCGACCTCATCCTGGACCTCGATCGTCGACTCACCTGGAACCGCGGCGTGGATCGACTGGAGTACGAGCACGAGCGGGTGAATCGCGTCGGGACCCGACACCGCTGCGTGATCGACGGGCGTCTGATCGACTTCGAGACCGTCACGAACGACTTCGGACCGGATCGGCTCGTGTACGGGGAACGGGTGGAGAACAACCCGTTCGTGGACGAGCACGTGAACTACTTCATCGTCGAGCCCGAGGGGTCGGGGTCACGGGTGTGCTTCGAGGCGCACCTCCGGCCGAGGCCGTTTCCGCGCTCGCTCCTGGCACCGCTCGTACGGCTGCGTCTCGGGCGTCTCGTGCCGACCCTCCTCGGCTCGCTGAAGCAGGCGGCCGAGCAGATGGAGCCTCCGGACGGACCTCAGTACGGGAGCCCGAGCGAGACGAACACCTTGGTCGCCTCGTCGCTCGTGGCGGCGCCGATCCGGACCAGGTAGGGCTGCTGGACGGGCTGCAGGTATATGCCGCCGCCCACGCCCACGTGCCATGACCCCGGCGAGGCGCCGTCGAGCCACGC
>JANQME010000401.1 GCA_028280205.1 Longimicrobiales bacterium | reverse complement strand
CACGGGTGCGAAAGCGAGCGCGAGCTCTCTGTCGAGCGCCTCAATCGCCTCCTGCTCGGCAGGAGTCACGAGGTCTCCCGGTTGAGGCGCGCGCCGTAGTAGCCGAAGACGCCGACGGCCGCCGCGACGCACGACACCGAATAGTGCAGCAAGTTCATCGGTACGACGCCGAGCGCGAAAGCCCAACCCCTTCGTTCGGCGAACCAGCGGTAGAGCCGATGGTTGGACAGCACGGCGCCGCAGATCGCGAGGACGCCGACGAAGGCCAGCGGCACGGTCGTCGCCTCGGCGGTTCGGAGGAGGACGCCGCCGGCAGCCAGGAGGAGGGCGCCGACGCCTGTGCCGACGAGTGCCGTTCGAGCCCGCTCGGCCGGACCCACGTTCAGGCTCGACGTTCGGGGACGCTCCAGCAGGAGCCGCATCCATGGGATGCCCCGGTCGAGGAGATCGGTCCGCAGCACGCTCCCGAACGTCCAGCGCTTGAGGTGCGTGCATTGGATGGCCGGGTCGAGGAGGATCGTCCATCCGGCGTCCCGGATCCGGTAGCCGAGCTCGATGTCCTCGATCTGCGGGCGGGGGAAGCGCTTTACGTCGAAGCCACCCGCCTCCACGAAGACTTCACGGCGAACGGCGCCGCAGCCCGTCCAGAACGTCTCCGCGGAGCCCGCGCCCCGCAGGTGCACGTAGCGGTGGTAGAGGTTCCTGTATTCGGAGACGAAGCCCCGGGCGCCGGGCTGTTCGTCGTACGCCCCGAAGGCCGCGGCCACCTCGACGTCGGGGGCGAAGATGTCGGCGAAGCGCCTGAGCGCGTCCCGGTGCACCTGCACGTCGGCATCGACGAAGACGACGACCGCTCCGCGCACCCGCTCGACCCCCGCGTTGCGGGCCGCGGCCGGCCCCCGGGGACCGTCGGGGATCGTCACCACCGGCAGTCCCTTGTCGCGCGCCCAGGCGCCCGTGCCGTCGGTGCTCCCGTCGTCCACGATCGTCACGTCCCAACGCGTTGGCTCCAGCTCCGACGCCCGCAGTGCCTCGACGCACCGGGGCAGCACGCCCATCCCGTCGTGGACGGGGACCACGACGGAGAGCTCGGGCGGGCCGGAGGTGTCCCCACTCATGCGCCCGCGGGTCCTCGGCTCGAGCCGGCGCTCGCCCCGGCCGCACACGCGCTCGCGTCCCGGGGCTCGGCCGGCCGGAGACGCTGCTCTTCGTGGTACTCGTAGTCGGTGTTGACCGCCCAGATGTCGTGGCCCGCCCCTTCCATGTTCCAGACGGCCATCATCGCGGTCAGCATCGAGTGGTCGGAGTTGTTGTACTTGTGCATCCCGTTGCGGCCGACGGTGTGCAGGCTGCGGATCGGATCGATGTACGACCGGATCGTGTCGACGTGGTCCGCGTAGGCGCCGTCGTAGATGGGGTACGCCTTCGGCATGCGGACCACCGCCCCGTCGACGGTCTTCGCGCCGCCGGCGACCCCCACCTCGTCGAGCTCCCGCGCGGCGAGCTCGAGAAGGGCTTCGTCCGGGGACGTCCACAGTCCGTCCCCCTCGAAGCAGAAGTACTCGAGCCCCAGGCAGGTCCGGCCCTCCTCGGGCACCATGGCCCGGCTCCAGTTGTTGAAGTTCTGGATGCGGCCGACCTTCACGCCCGGTGTGTGCACGTAGATCCAGTTGTCCGGGAAGAGGTCCTCGGCGTCGAGGATCAGCGCCACGACGATGAAGTCGCGGTAGCGCAGGCCCGCGGCGGCCTCCTCGAGTTCGGGCGCGTCGGGGAGCTCCAGGGAGCGGGCGAGCGCCTGAAGCGGCATGGAGGAGATCACGTGCTCGGCCTCGAACACCGCCGGGCCGTCCGGCGTCGTGGCGTGGACGGCGCGGACCTCTCCGTCTTCCACCTCCAGGCGCTCGGCGTGGTGCTCCATGAGCACCCGGCCGCCCAGCTCCTCGATCCTGCGACCGCACGTCTCCCACATCTGGCCCGGCCCGAGGCGCGGGTAGCGGAACTCGTTGATGAGCGACTTGATCTTGGTCGAGCGCTTCTGCAAGGAGGCCGCGGAGATGATCGCGCGTGCGAGCGAGAGACCCTTGATGCGTTGAGCCGCCCACTCCGCGCGGATCTCCGTGCACGGAATGCCCCACACCTTCTCGGTGTAGGTCTTGAAGAAGATCTCGTAGAGCCGCCGTCCGAACCGGTTCGTGACCCACTGCTCGAAGTTCTCTTCGATGGGGTGGGGGCGGATCTGCCATCGCAGGTAGCTTGCGACGATCCGTACGGCGTCGACCAGCCCGAGGCCGCCCAGCGCGTTCGCGGGCTTGAGCGGGTAGTCGAAGAAGCGGCCACGGTAGTGGATCCGCGAGAGCCGGGGCACCGAGATGAATTCGTCGCCGAGCAGCTCCTCCCAGAGCTCCTGCACCGGCTCGATCTTCGTGAAGAAGCGATGGCCTCCGATGTCGAACCGGTACCCGCGGTACCGCGCGGTCTGCGAGATCCCGCCCAGCATGTCCGTCCCCTCCAGGACCGTTACGTCGGCGCCGCGCTGCACGAGGAGATACGCCGCCGTAAGCCCGGCCGGACCCCCGCCCACGACCACGACGCGGTCTCCGGGGCGGAGTTGGCGGACGGTGCGGGGCGAAGCCGCGCTGTAGTCGGGAGGGATCACGCAGGTGGGGATGGGGGGGGCGAGCGCGCCGTGGGGACGGTCGGGCGCCACGCGGAGACGCGGGACCCTGTATTTCAGCATAGGGTCAGAGACGCGGCGAGAGCGAGACTTTTCCGACGCGCGCCGCGCCGCCGGGACGGGCTCAACGGCCGCGGGGGCCACGCACCCGGCCGAGCTCGTACGCACGCGGCCGCGGGGAGTGGCGCCCGACGGCAGCGTCCCGCCGATCGCGCCGTACAACCTGCCGCCGATCGAAGACAGCCCCGACGACGGGG
>JANQME010000390.1 GCA_028280205.1 Longimicrobiales bacterium | reverse complement strand
CGTCGTTCGTTGTCACGACGGCACCCCCTCCTCCCGAGCCGGCAAAGGTTAAGGGCTTGTGAAAAAAGGCGCAAGCGTTCCCGACTGCTTGACTGGCGCCCCGGCGGCGGCCTTAATTCGGCGACTGTTCCTTCCGCGAGAAGCGGGCCGTCTGGCCGCGATCGACACCACCGAATGAATCCCAAGACAGACCAGGCTCCGGCCGTCGATCGTGACGAAGAGCTTCTCGAACGGGCCGCCGAGACCGCCACCGCCATGCGGATGGAGGTCGCCAAGCGCATCGTCGGCCAGCGGGAGGTGATCGACGAGATGCTCACCGCCCTGCTGGCCAATGGCCACGCGCTTCTGGTGGGCGTGCCCGGGCTCGCGAAGACGCTCCTCGTCCACACCGTGGCCCAGGCGCTGGACCTGGCCTTCAGCCGGATCCAATTCACGCCGGACCTCATGCCGACCGACATCACGGGCACCGAGGTCATCGAGGAGGATCGCACCACGGGCCGGCGCGTCTTCCGGTTCGTGAAGGGCCCGATCTTCGCGAACATCGTGCTCGCCGACGAGATCAACCGCACACCGCCGAAGACGCAGGCCGCCCTCCTCGAGGCGATGCAGGAGCGTGCCGTGACCGCGGCCGGAGAGACGTACCGCCTCCCCCCCCCGTTCTTCGTGCTCGCCACGCAGAACCCGATCGAGCAGGAGGGTACCTACCCCCTGCCGGAGGCACAGCTCGACCGCTTCATGCTCGAGCTCCCGATCCACTATCCGACACGGGAGGAGGAGGAGGAGGTCGCCATGCGAACCACGGGGGAGGGCGAGCAGGAGGTGCGCGCCGTCATCTCCGCGCAGGAGCTCATCGAGCTCCAGGGCCTCGTCCGGCGCATCCCGGCTCCACCGTCACTCGTGTCCTTCGCCGTCCGCATGGCGCGCGCCACCCGTCCGGGCGAGGAAGCCGCGTCGGTCACCTCACGCTACGTGGCTTGGGGCGCCGGCCCCCGGGCCTCGCAGTACCTGGTTCTGGGCGCGAAGGCGCGAGCCGCATCGCGCGGAGCCGCCCTTCCCTCCTATGATGACGTGCGCTCCGTCGCCCCCGCGGTCCTCGCGCACCGGCTCGTGCTCAACTTCGAGGCCGAGGCGGACGGTCGGACCACGCGGGACGTGATCCACGAACTCCTGGAGGAGAGTCGCGGTTGGACGTAGTTCGAAGCAGCGACGACCAACCTCCGAGTAGACGGCGGGAGGGCTCGCCGTGATGGGGCTCGCCGCGGGTGCGGCGGCCCTGCTCCTCCTCGCCTCCGCCGTTCTCACAGCGATCCACGACGCGGCGTTCCAGATCGCGTCGTCGCACGTGCGCGCCCTCTTCGACGAGGGCTTCGACGGAGCCGAGGCACTCGCCCGGGTACGCGACAAGAAGCACGCCGTGCAGGCGAGCGTTCGCGTCGTCACCCAGGTGTTCGATCTGGCCGCGCTCTCGATCTTCGCCCTCAGCGGGGTCGCGACGTGGGGCCGCGGGGGTCCCCTGGTGTGGACGGTGGTGGGCGTCCTGATCGTCGTCGTCTTCGCCGACCTCATCCCCCACCTCATTGCCGCGCGCAGACCGGTGCGCCTCGCGCTGAGCGCCGCCTCACTCCTCCTGCGCGTGGAACGCGCCGCACGGCCCCTGACCGGACCCGTGGCACGGCTCGAGGAAGCGATCGGCGGGGATGCCGAGGACCTCACCGACGAGCACCGCGAGCTGCGCGAGATCCAGGAGCTGGGCGAGGAGGAGGGCGTCCTCGAAGCTGGCGAGAAGCGGCTGGTCGAGCGGGCCTTCCGGCTCGACGAGACGGTCGCCTGGGACGTCATGGTGCCTCGCGTCGAGATCTTCGCGTGGAACCAGGAACGGACGCTGCTCGACGTGATCGAGGAGCTCTCGGAGGTGCCGTTCAGCCGGGTTCCCGTATACCGGGAGTCGGTCGACGACGTCACCGGTATCCTCTATGTACGCGAAGCGTACGCGGCGTACGCCGAGGGCGCGCGCGAAGTCCCACTCGGACAACTGGCCCGGGAGCCCTTCTTCGTACCGGGCTCGCTTTCGCTCACCCAGCTCCTGCGCGACTTCCAGGTGCGACGCATCCACATGGGGATCGTGGCGGACGAGTTCGGGGGGACGGACGGACTGGTCACGCTCGAAGACGTGCTCGAAGAGCTCGTGGGCGAGATCCACGACGAGACCGATCTGGACGAAGACGAGATCGTCGAGATCTCCGACCACGTCGTGGAGTGCCACGGGGGCATCGAGCTCCGCGACCTGAGCGAGCGTTTCGAGGTCCCGCTCGACGGTACGGACCACCGTTCCCTGAACGGCCTCGTCCTGGACACGCTGGGGCAGGTGCCGGATCCCGGTCAGGTGCTCGAGCTCCCGGGGTTGCGCATCGACGTGCTCGAGGCGAGCGTCACCCAGGTGCTGCGTGCGCGGCTGACCCGCCTCGAGCCGAGCCCCCGGGCCGAGGACTGAGGAGGAGGCGACCGCACCGATGGCGACCGTTCTTTCGTTCGGCGGGAAGACCCCGCAGATCCACCCGAGCGCCTTCCTGGCCCCGACCGCCGTGATCGTCGGCGACGTCGAGATCGGGGCCGAGTCGAGCATCTGGTTCGGAGCGGTGCTGCGCGGCGACGACCCCGACCACCCGATCGTCATCGGTCCGCGCACCAGCGTGCAGGACAACTGCGTGGTGCACGTGGGCCGCTGGGGCCCCACGGTCGTCGGAGCCGACGTCACGGTGGGCCACGGCGCGAAGTTCGAGAGCTGCACGATCGGAGACCGCACGGTCGTGGGGATGAACGCGGTCGTCCTCCAGAACGCCGCGGTCGGCGAGGAGTGTGTGCTCGCGGCCAACACGGTCGTGCTCGAGGGACGGGAGATCCCCGCCCGCAGTGTGGTCGCGGGCGTGCCCGGCGTGGTGAAGAAGACGCTCGAGGGCTCTGCGGCGAAGTGGATCGAGGGTGGCGGGGCGCACTACGTCACCCTCTCGCGGGCGTACCTCCGCGGTGGAATCGGGACGGGCGACGCGGACGTCGGGGCGTGAGGTTCGAAGGGTCGTGACCTCGGAGCGGCCGTCGAAGAGACCGGAGCGAGGGGACCGGAACGGACGGGCTGAATGGGACGCGGGCGGTACTCGGTCCGCGAAGGTCTACGTGTGCGACCTGTGCGGCCACGAGATGCTCGACCTGCACTGCAAGCTGGTCTGTGAACGGTGCGGATACAAACGGGACTGCTCCGACCCGTGAGGCGGATCCGGGGACCTCAGAGTCCCACGACCGAGCCCATGTACCACGCGACCATCCGATCGCCCCACACGTACGTGATCGCGGCGCCCCCGGCGAGGAAGACGCCGAAGGGGATGAGACGCGCGAACGCGTCTTCGCCCCCCTCGACCCCCGCGGCGAGCGAGGCGACCGCGCTGCGTCCGAGCTGGCCGAGCAGCGCGAGCACGGAGCCCAGGAAGATGGTGAGCGCGACACCCCAGGGGCCCAGAAAGGCCCCCACCATCATCATCATCTTCACGTCTCCGCCGCCCATCGCCTGGTCCACTCCAGCCTCCTCCAACCGTCCCGGCTGCAGTCGACGGATCATCCACGTCCCGGCCACGCCGACGAACCACAACACTCCGTAGCCCAGCGCCGCTCCCGCGAACGCCTCGATCCACCCGACCCCGTCGGGCAGGAACGCCGTGGCGAGCCCGAGGACCGTTCCACCGACGGAGAACTGGTTCGGGATGATGTAGAAGCGTGCATCGGACATCGAGATGCCGAAGAGGATCGTCAGGAATACGGCCCCACGCAGCGACTCCCACTCGAGACCGTGCAGCGCGAACACCCCGGCCCACATGAGACCGGTCGCGAGCTCCGCGAGCGGGTACTGGATCGAAACGGACGCCCCGCACGTTCGACACCGACCACCGAGCACGAGCCAGCTCAGAACGGGGACGTTGTCGTACCACGCGATCGGGGTGCCGCATCCGGGACAGCGGGAGCGGGGATGTACCACCGACTGGTCCACCGGCCAGCGGAGCGAGCAGACGTTGAGGAAGGAGCCGATCAGGAGGCCGAAGAGGCCGGCGGCCAGGGGAACCGTCCAGGGCGTCATCGCGTCCACTCGTACAGGAGGATCGAACCGGCGACCCCGACGTTCAACGACTCGACCGGGCCCTTCATCGGGATCGCGACCGTTTCGGTCGCGAGCGCCCTCAACTCCGGTCGGACGCCCGCGCCTTCGTTGCCGACGACCAGGACGGAGAGGGGGACCCCCTCGCCGAACACCCGGGCCATCGGGCGGCCTTCGCCGGAGGCCACGGCGACGGCTGCGTCGGCACCTCCGAGGACCATGGCGAGCGCCCGAGACGAAGTGCGTCGGACCGGTACCCGGAAGATCGTCCCCGCCGACGCGCGCACCGCCTTGGCTCCCCACGGATCGACGGTGCCATCGAGACACACGACCGCGTCGATCGCGAACGCGGCCGCGGAGCGTATCAGCGTCCCGAGGTTCCCGGGGTCCTGTACGGCGTCCACCACGAGGACACGCCCCACGTTGGGAAGGGGCTCCTCCGGCGACTCGGGCTCTCGGGCCACGAGCAGGACGCCCTGCGGGTGGTCCGTGTCGGCGACCTCGGTCAGCTCCCCGTCGTCGACCTCGAACACCTCGCACGTCGCACCGAGACGGGCACGGAGCGCTTCGCCCGCGGAGGTCGTGTCGAGGCGGGGGGCGACAAGTGCGAAGATCGGACCGGCTCCGGCGCCCAGCGCTTCGCCGACCGACCGAACGCCCTCCACGAGTACGGCTCCTTCCCGTTCCCGCTGCCTGGACGAACGGAGTCGAGTCAGGAGTCGACGGCGATTCTGGCTCAGCGCCACGCCTGCGGCGACCTTCCCTCGGGGTGTGCGGCCAGCTCGGAGCGGGCTCCCGAGCGCCGGTCCACACTCCGCTCTTCGCCTCCCCTCGGCCCTTCGATTCGATGACAGGACGTTCGACCTCCGAGTCCGGCCCCCTCCCCGTCGCCCTGACGATCGCCGGGAGTGATTCCGGCGGCGGCGCGGGAATCCAGGCTGACCTCAAGACGTTTCATCGCTTCGGGGTGTACGGAACGAGCGTGGTGACCGCCATCACCGCACAGAATACCATCGGCGTGCGTGCGATCCACCCCGTTCCGCTCGCGAACGTGCGGGCGCAGCTCGACGCGGTGGTGGAGGACCTCGCGCCGTCCGCGCTGAAAACGGGGATGCTCGCGACCCGGGCCCTGGTGCGGGAGGTGGCGGACGGAATCCGCAGGCACGCGCTGGCCAACTTCGTGATGGATCCGGTCATGGTCGCGACGAGCGGAGACCGGCTTCTCGAGATCGAGGCCGAGGACGCGCTCCGCGAGGAGCTGCTCCCGCTGTGCGCCGTCGTGACCCCGAATCTCGAGGAGGCCGCGCTCCTCGCGGGCGTCGAGGTCACCGACGAGGAGGGGATGCGTGCCGCGGCTCGGGCGCTCGTCGAGGCCGGGGCCGGGGCGGCCCTCGTCAAAGGAGGGCATCTCGACGGAGACGAGGTGGTGGACCTCCTCTGGGACGGCGCGCAGGAGCGGGTCTGGCGCCGCGCTCGCATGTCCACCCGTCACACGCAC
>JANQME010000389.1 GCA_028280205.1 Longimicrobiales bacterium | reverse complement strand
CGACATCGGCGGCTCCTCGGTCGCCGGTGCGGGCTCGGGTGTCCACGCCTCGGGCTCCGGGGTCGGCTCCGCCGGTTCCGGCAACGGTGGAGGGGGCGCCGGCTCGGGAAGTGGCGGGGGTGCCGGAGCCTCGGGGACGGGCGCCGCGACGGGCATCTCCGACGTGGGCGCGTCGCTCGGCAGAACCGGAGGGGATGTGGGCTCTGGCTCCGGCTCGGGCGTCGCGGTCGACGTCGGCGTCTCGGGCGCGAACGCTTCGAGCGTCGGGAGCTCCGGCTCGGGAGCCGGCTTCTCCACCCGGAAGATGTCGCCGCACGAGCTGCATCGAGCGTTCACACCCCCCTCGGGGATCTTTGCCGGATCGACCGGGAAGGCGGCGGAGCACGACGGACAGGTGACGGTGATGACCATGGTCGATTCGTGGTTTCAGGTGTTGATCTCGGCCGGCCGGCCCCGCCTCTCGGAGCCCACCAGGGTAGCTTCGTCCTCGGCGGAGGCGGTCGGCAAGGTCGGGGACTGGTGGCGGCGATCCACCACGTACTTCGAGCCGGGGAGCGACTTCGCGTAGGTCTTCATCTCGGCGGCGAGCTCGCTGATCTGGCCCGTGTGCTCGAAGTCCTGGAACTGGTTCGTCACGACGCCGATCGAGAGCGCCATGAGCGGAATCCGGTGAATGTTGCCCCGGCGGTCCTTGCCCAGGAAGTACCCGGCCTTCCGGTCCTCTTCCGTGTACTGGTAGGGGATGAGCTCGTCGAACAGATCGATGATCGCGTCGCACGTGGGCTCCAGGTGCTCGAGCTCCACGTTGAAGATGAAGTCGTCGCCACCGATGTGCCCGACGAATCCCCCCGGGGCGAGGCCGCGCACGATGTCGCGGAGGATACGCGACAGCATCCGGATGACGCCGTCGCCGAAGGCGTACCCGTAGCGGTCGTTGAACTCCTTGAAGTGATCCAGATCCGCGTAGCAGACCGCGAAGCGCTGTCCGGCCGTGAGACGCTGCTGCATGTCGCGGGCGATGTGGTTCGTGCCCGGGAGGCGCGTCGTGGGATGGACGGAGACGTCCCGATCCGCGCGGAGCAGGAGCTGCTCGAGCCGGAGCATCTGCTCCTCGTCGGGCATGTCCGCGTGCAGAACCTCGTCCGCGCCCACCGACAGGTATCCGGCCGCCGATCCCGACTCCTCACCACCCACGAGCACGGCGATGGGGACGATACCCGTGAAGACGTCCGACTTGAGCGACCGGCACAGGTCGGCGGTGTCCTCGAAGCTCCCGCTCCCCTCCAGGACGACGCACCCCGGGAAGGTCCGGTTCAGCACGGCCCGGACATCCTCGGGCCGGTCGACGCTCTCGAGCTCGAGGCCGACACTACGCGAGAAACGGGACACGAGGTCCACCGACTCCGCACGACCGGCACCGAAGTACAGGATGGTCTTGTCGGAGGCCATGGATTCGCGGGGGAGAGCAGCGACAACGGGACGTTACCGATCGCGTCCGGCAAGGTCAATTCGGAGTTCTGCGCAGCTTGCGGACAACGGCGAAGTCGATGTGACGGGCCTCCTTGTCGACCCTCGCGACCTGGACTTCGACGCGCTCGCCGAGGCCGAAGGTCCGGCCGCCGCGCTCCCCCACGAGCACATGATCGCGCTCGTGGAAGTGGTAGTAGTCGTCCCGCAGCCCGCTCACGTGCACCAGCCCGTCGACGAGGTAGTCGTCGAGCGAGACGAAGAAGCCGAACGCGGCCACCCCCGAGATCCGTCCCTCGAAGACCTCACCCAGGTGCTGCTCCATGAACTCCACCTTCTTGAGCGCCACCGAAGCACGCTCGGCCTCCTCCGCAGACTGTTCGCGCGCGCTCGAGCGCTCGGCCTCGGCGGTGAGCGTGTCGCGGTCCGGGTACGGCTCGGGCGCGCCGTGCACGAAGACGGCGGTGAGCACACGATGCACCACGAGGTCCGGGTAGCGTCGAATGGGGGAGGTG
>JANQME010000378.1 GCA_028280205.1 Longimicrobiales bacterium | reverse complement strand
CCGGGGTCCTGCCCGCGCTCACCGGCCTTCCTTCCGCGGACTTCACTGACCGGGGGGTGAGCGCGGTGGACGTTTGGGGGGACGCGGTCGGGCGAGTGGAGCACGAGGCTGCGTACGGACCCGAGCGGGTGCTCGCCGCCGTGCAGGCTCTGCTCGTCGACCGGGTCGCCGCGGGAGCCGAGCCGTCGTGGGTGGCCCGCGGCTTTCGCCGGGTCGTCGCGGACAGCCGGTCCGTGCCCACGGTGGCGGACGTCGCCGACGGCCTCGGTCTTTCGACACGCACGTTGCGCGCTCGCATGCGGTGCGAGGTGGGGCTGGCGCCGAAACGGGCGCTGCGGGTCGCCCGTCTCCTCCGGAGCCTCGGCCTCGCCGAGCGCCACGGATACCGGCGCTGGTCGTCGGTGGCCGCTGCGTCGGGGTTCGCGGACCAGGCCCACCTCACGCGGGAGTTCACCAACCTCCTCGGCGAGTCTCCCACGCGGTTCGCCGCCAGGCGCGCGCTCTGACGAGGTTCGCTGCGCCTCGCGGCCTGGCGGGCGCCCTGATGCCGGTTCCTTCAAGACGGCGCCCGATCCGCTTCCCACCTTGCCGGGCGATCCCTGCGATTCCCGAGGAGGTGACATGGGTGCAGCACGGCGGGCCTTCCCGCTCCTGATCGCGATCGGCGTGCCCACAGGACTGACGGCCCAGCTCGACGTGCGCCTCGCCCACGACAGCGAAGCCGAGGCGGCGACCCGCGACCAGCTCCTGGCCCTCGTCGAGCAATACGACGTCTCGGCGTGGATCCATACGACCGAGGTGCTGATCGACGAGCGCGCGATCCCGCACAGCCACCCGGTGCTCACGCTGCATACGCGCCATCTCGGCGACGATGAGATGCTCCTCTCCACCTTCGTGCACGAGCAGTTCCACTGGCTGGAGGAAGGGGAGACGTTGCCCGCCTTCCGCGCGGCGATGGAGGAGTTCGCCGCGCTCTACCCGGAGGCGCCCGACCGGAGTGGCGGCGGTGCGAGGGACCAGGAGTCGACCTGGCGACACCTCGTGGTCTGTGATCTCGAGTTCCAGGCGATGACCCGGCTCCTGGGTGAGCCGCGGGCACGCGCTCTTATCGCGCGCATCACGCACTACGAGTGGGTATACGAGCGGGTGCTCACGGACGAGCGGGTGCGTCGGGTGAACGAGCGGCACGGCTTCGTGTTGGAGTAGCGCGCCCGCGATCCGCCGCGTGCCGGCGACTTCGCGCTTGCCGGTGGCGCCGTCCGCCGGGTACCGTCAGGGCCTCGACTCCGGTGTCGCCCTCACCCGCTCAGTCCATGTCGCTCCCGTCCCGTCGTCCGGCCCGACCGGTGTTCGCCCGCGACCGCGCTCCGGTTCCCCTCGCGTCGGCCTCCGTCCTCCTCGCTCCGATCCTCCTCGCCGGCTGCGGGGGGGAGGCGCCGGCTGCTGCCGCACCGGGGATGAGCGGGACGACGCACGCCGAGCTCGTCGAGTTCTGGCGCTCCTGGCGCGACTTCGAGCGGCCCGACTTCACCGACGGGGTGCCGGACTACACCGCCGCCGCGATGGCGGCGCAGGCCGACGTGCTTCAGGAGTGGATGTCTCGGCTCGCGGCCTTCGACACGACCGGCTGGCCGGTCTCGCAGCAGATCGACTGGCACCTCGTGCGCGCCGAGATGAACGGACTCGACTTCGACCACGAGGTCCGGCGGCCCTGGGCCCGCGATCCCGCGTTCTACGTCATGATGTACCCTGCCGAGAGCGACGTGCCCGCCCACGAGGGGCCCGTCATCCACGGGTGGATCGACACCTGGACGTACGACTATCCGCTCTCCGCGGCGGACGCGGCCGAGCTGGCCGGCCGCTTCGGGGCCATTCCCGCCGTGCTCGACCAGGCACGCTCGAATCTGGCGGACGCGGACGCCCGCGATCTCTGGGAGGCAGGGATCCGCTCCTTCCGCAGGCAGACCGCGGATCTGCGGAGGTACGCGGCCGATATCTCCGGAACGAGCTCGGAGCTCGACCAGGCGCTGGCGGCGGCTGCGGACGCCTCGGACGACTTCGCCGCCTGGGTCGAGGCGGAGCTTCCGGGGAAGAGCGGAACGTCGGGCGTGGGAGCCGACGAGTACACGTGGTACATGCACAACGTCCACCTCTCCCCGTACTCGTGGGCCGAGCAGCTCTTGCTCATGAGGCGAGAGCTCGCGCGCTCGCATTCGTCCCTCCGCCTGGAGGAGAACCGGAACCGGGACCTGCCGTACCTCGAACGGCTCGCGACACCGGAGGAGTACGACCGCCGGCTGAACGAGTCGGTCGACCGCTACATGGCCTTCCTCGAGAACGAGGAGGTCGAGACGGTCGAGGAGTGGATGGATGCGGCCCTGCGTGCGGTCAACGGATCCTTCTCACCCGCGGCGCCGGGCCAGATCCGCAACTTCTTCTCGGAAGTGATCTACCGCGATCCGGACGCCTTCCGGCCGCACATGCACCACTGGATCGAGTTGGCGCGCATGCGTGAGGACCCCCACCCCAGCCCGATCCGCGCCACGCCGTCACTCTACAACATTTTCGACCACCGTTCGGAGGGGCTCGCGACCGGCGTCGAGGAGATGTTCATGCACCTCGGGCTGCTGGACGAGAACTCCCCGCGGGCTCGAGAGCTCGTCTGGATCATGCTCGCGCAGCGCGCCGCGCGCGCGACGTCGGGGCTCATGCTGCATGGCAACGAGTTCACGATGGAGGAGGCGGTCGACTTCGCGGGGCGCTGGACGCCGCGCGGCTGGCTGCCCGACGGAGCCCTCGTCCGGGGGGAGCAGCACCTCTACCTCCGTCAGCCGGGGTACGGGACGAGTTACGTGGCGGGTAAGATCCAGATCGAAGAGCTGCTGGCCGAGTACGCGCTGAGCCTCGGCGACGACTTCACCGTACGGCGCTTCTTCGACGACTACTACGCCGCCGGGATCATCCCCACGGTGCTCGCGCGCTGGGAGATGACCGGCGAGCGTCACCCCATCCTCGACGGGCCGCTGGGGTACGACCCGGACCGCTGACCCCGGGGGGCCGTAGCCCTCCGAGCGCGGCCCGCTGGGCGCGGCCGCCCCCGCGTCCGGCACCGTCGGGGGCGGACGGTCCCGCCGTTCGGCGGCCGTTCCGGCTCGTTCACCCACGGATCCGCCCGTTCACCGCCCG